>CACAQP010000007.1 GCA_902534685.1 uncultured Prochlorococcus sp. | reverse complement strand
TAAACTAGGATTCCATACTTCATTAAGTTCATAATCGTACCAAACCTCTATTCCATCAATGCCTTGTATTTTTGCCTCTGGAATTAATTTATAATAGGGAATTCTGTATCTCGCTGGATGTGCAAGAAATGATAAACCACCAGCTAAATTTATTGCTTTAATAACTGATTTAATATTTAAATCATTTCCTATTGGAGACTCTCCAAGTATGTAGGGATTTAGGTATTTACTTTTTATATCTATTCCCAATCCAATTACATGTACTAAACATCCTAGAATCAAACAATTAATTTCTATTCCCGAAATTAATGTAAAAGAATCTTTAGGATAATTTTTGAGTAAATTATTTTTTTTTATATATTCATGAGCTTTAATTGTATGATGATCGGTTATTGATAAAAATTTCAAGTTATTTTTATAAGCTTGTTCTAAAAGTTCATATGGTTCTAGACTTCCATCACTAAATTTTGTATGACAGTGAAAATTAATATTTTTAGGACAACTATTTTTATTAATATTGGAAGTTAATTTTACTAAGTCTTCCCTATTCATTACTTAATGAATTCTCATTTTTCTTTCTAATCTTTGCATATAATTGTATTGAAGCAAACATGAAAATAATTAGTCCAACTACGCTCCATGTAGCAACACTAGTTGGAAAATTATTTTTAAAAATAACTAAAAGTACAATTATAAATAATAATAAAGTAGGCAATTCATTTAATAATCTAAGGTTTTTTGCTGAAATGGTTGAAGTACCATTCTGTAATGAATGCATTATTTTGTAACAATAAGAATGATAAATAACTAATCCTAAAACAAAAGAAATTTTAATTTGCAACCACTTCTCACTTAACCAACTTGGTTGCATAATGACCATGCATATAGCCATACTTAAAGCTAATATCATCCCAGGTGTTGTTATTATATTCGCCAGCCTTTTTTCCATCAAGGTGTATTGTTTATTAAAGGCAATTTTTAATTCATTATCCATATTTTTAGATTCTTCATGATATATAAAAAGTCTTACTAAATAAAAAAGTCCCGCAAACCAAACGATTACACCAATAATGTGAAGTGATTTAAACCAGAGATATGCTTCAGCAGCCAAATTACTAGATTAATTTATAATTATATATTTTTAATATAGTTATATTTAACAATATCAAGAAATCTATTTTTCAAAAATTAATTAATATTTATAACTCGTTAAAATATTCATATATATCATTTACTGAATTTTTCCCAAGTCCTTTAACTTTTGATAAATCCTCTTTACTAGCTATTCTTATCGCGTCTATTGATTTAAAATGCTCAAGCAATTCTCTTATTCTTGATGGTCCTAATCCACTGATTTGGGACAATTGAGATCTATTCATTCTCTTAGATCTTTTGTCTCTATGAAAAGATAATGCAAATCTATGTGCTTCATCTCTTACCCTTCTTAATAGAAGAACTCCTTTTTGATTTTCATCAGTATCAAGAGACTTTGTAAAGCCTGGAATAAATATTTCTTCATTTTTCTTTGCTAATGAACATATAGTTACTTCTTCCTCAAGATTTAATTCTTTTAATGCTTTAATAGCTGCATTTAACTGTCCTTTTCCTCCATCAATCATAATTAAATCAGGCCAATCTGATAGAAGTTCATTGTCTAATTTACTATTCGTTTTATCATTTAATATTGAAAAATCCCCTCCGCTTATTTTAAATCTTGACCATTTTTTAAACCTTCTATGTATTACTTCATATATCGAAGCAAAATCATCACTATGTCCTACAAAAACGTTTGGATCATTAATTTTATATTTTCTATAATGCTGTTTAGAAGGAATCCCATCAATAAAAACGACTTGTGATGCTACAGGGTCACTACCTTGAATATGGCTTATATCATAACCTTCAATTCTTTTAGGTTGTTCGCTTAATTCAAGTATTTGGGCAAGATCCTCAATTGATGATTCATTATCTTGTATCCCATTTAATATTCTATCTAATTCCAATTTCGCATTTTTTAAAACCATTTCTACAGTTTCATGTTTTTTATTTCTTTTTGGGATTAAGATTTTTACTTTCTTTTTTCTTAGCTCCGATAACCAATCCTCTATGGTTGCTTGTTTTGGAAGGTTATATTGAATAAGGATTTCTGATGGTATTTCTACAGATTCAACATTCATATAATGCTCTTCTAATATCTTTTGTAGAATAAGATTTTCATCTTCATTATTTAATTTTTGACTATAGCCAATTCTCCCAATGAGCTTTCCAGATCTCATTTGGAAAATTTGTATACTAGCTACATTTTTTTCTGAAACTATTCCAAAGATATCTCTATTTATTGAAGAATCTGGTATAGATATTTTTTGTGATTCAGTTAATAATTTTAAACCTGAAATTTGGTCCCTTATTTTTGCTGCATTCTCATAATCTAAATCATTTGAAAATTGCAGCATTTTTTTTTGTAGAAATATTTCTAAGTCATCATTTCTTCCCTGAAATATCATAGATACTTGTTTCATTATTTTTTTATAATCTTCAGATGATATAACTTCTTGGCAAACACCTGGACATCTTCCTATTGAATAATTCAAACAAGTTCTATCTTTATAGACTGGCCTTGGTCTTTGTCTAAGTGGAAATATTTTTTTTATCGTAAATAATGTTCTCCTTAATAATCCGACATCAACATAAGGTCCATAATATCTATCTAAATTATTTCTATTTCTTCTTCTTCTTGTGATAAATATTCGAGGATATTTTTCACTCCAAGTTATACAAAGATATGGATATTTCTTATCATCCTTTAAAAGAATATTAAAGTATGGTTTGTTTGTTTTAATTAAATTTGACTCTAAATTTAATGCTTCATATTCACTATCTGTGACTATTATTTCTATTTCAGTTATTTGACGAACCATCAAACTTAATCGTGGAGTTAAATCTGAATAATTATTGAAATAACTACTTACTCTACTGCGTAGTTTTTTAGATTTACCGATATAAAGTAAGTTATTATCAATATCTTTAAAAAGATAACAACCAGATGACTTTGGAATTTCGGATAATCTTGATTTTAATAACTCCTTATTATTAATAAATTTATATTCAATTTTAAAATTATATTTGTGGTCTATTTTTTCGATAGAGGAATTACTCATTTATAGTGATTACCCTCCATAATTCCAGCCAGTTGAAGATAAATTTAGTGAGTCAACATCATTATTCAGATAAGCAGATTGAACCTCTCCTACAAAAACTGTATGGTCTCCATGCATAACACTTCCAACAACGTTACATTCAACTCCACCAACACTATCAACTAAAATAGGCAATCCAAGCTCACCTAAATTAAATTCAACAGATTCAAATCTACCTCCTAATGCTTTTTGAGGTTTAAAGAAAACAGCTGCTAGATCCTTTTGATCACTTTTGAGCACATTTAATGAGAACTTATTGGTGGACTTTATTATTTCATGACTAGAACCCTCTGCTCTAACAGCCATTACAACTAATGGTGGGGTGAAGGAACCTTGAGTCACCCAACTTGCAGTAAATCCATTCACTTCATTTTTATCCTCGTCTCTAACGCCACAAATAAATAATCCGTGAGGTATTTTTCTTAATAAGATTTTTTTTGCTTCTAGATTTAATGTCATAATTGATTTATCTAATAATCTTATTTTAACTAAATTTCTTATTCGATCATAATAAATTCATGAAAATTCTTTATCCTGGTACATTTGATCCTTTAACAAACGGGCATCTTGATTTAATAGAAAGGGCTGAAAAAATATTTGGCAATCTAGTAGTTGCTGTTTTAGAAAATACTTCTAAAACACCAACATTTAATTTTGAAAGAAGAATAATGCAAATAAAAAATTCTCTTTCTCATTTACCTAATATTCAAGTTATTTCTTATTCTGGTCTAACTGTTGATTGTGCAAATGATCTAAAAGCTAATCTTATTCTTAGAGGCTTAAGAGCAATGAGTGATTTTGAGTATGAACTTCAGATAGCTCATACAAATAAATCTCTTAATAATGATATTGAAACTATATTTTTATCGACAAATACAAATTATAGTTTTCTTAGTAGTTCTTTAGTAAAAGAAGTTGCAAAATTTGGTGGTGAAATTAATCACATGGTTCCCCCGTCTGTTGAGAGGGATTTAAAAGAATATTATAAATAAAATTCTTATTAACAAGGTTTCAAGTAATAAAGATCACGTAATAATTTAAAAGCTTTTTCTTTATCAATTTTATTGGAATTTTGGATAATGCTTATAATTATTGGCTTTTCATTTTTATATAAAAAACCAGATAAAGCAAAGACATTTGAAAGAGTCCCAGTTTTGCCAAAAAACTTTCCTGATAATTCACTATTTACAAATCTTTTAGCTAATGTTCCTCTTACTCCCGTAATTGAAAGTGTAGATTGATAAACTTTAAAATTATTAAAATATCTCATTTTATCTAAAAACAAAACAACTAACTTTGTTGTAATTTTATTTTTTCGAGACAATCCACTAGCATCTGCAAAATATGCATTAGTTGCTGGAAGGCCTTTATTTTCAAGCCATCTTTTCAATTTTATATAGTCATTATCATTCCATGTATTTGAGGCATTTTTAAAGAGAGATTCAGCTGTAAAATTATGGCTTTCAGAATTTGTTAGAGTTAATAATGATAGAATTGGAGTTGAATATATTTTATTTATCTCTTTAATATTTTTTAAATAAAAAGTTTTTTTTGAATCAAAAAAATCTATATATATTATTGAATTTGGAAATTTATTTTCTAAATAATTTTTAATAAAATTTTTTAATGCATAAATATCCTCATATTTATTGTGATTACTTTCTATTGCAAGAGATGTAATAGGAGATCCATATTCGTAAAGTTTATCAGTATTTGTCCAACCATTAGGCCAATATAATTTTGAATCAATTTCTACAATATTAATGTTAATAATTTTATTTTCTTTAACATTTGAAATTAGTTTGATTATATCTTCATAATTAAGATCTGGATCACCTTGACCTTGTAAATAATAATCGTTTTTATTTTTAAATAAAGAAGTTTTTAAATTATTATTTAAATTATATTTACTTAAAACATAAGCTGATGAGAATAATTTTTGATTAGATGCTGGCAACCTTGGAACATTCTCATTGTAGGAACTTATTATTTCCCCTTTATTATTAATAATTGATACACTAAAAGAATCATCAAGCGTTTGATTCAATAAAGCATCATAAGAAGGACATATTTTGTTTTTAGTAATTATTCCTGGGAAATTAAAATAAATACTATTTAAAATAGTTATTTTCTGATTTGCTAGTAAATATCTTAATAAGAAAGGAGATGTTACTAAAACAAGAACAATTAAGAAAAATGAATAAATTTTTTTTATCACATTCAATCTATAAATTTACAAAAATAGATTCATTGTCGGGTTTAATTTCAAATTCTTTTTTAAAAAAATATCTTTTATTTTCTTCTTTGAAAAGCAACCAGTTATTTGGATAAATATGCATAAGAGCAGCTTTATTTAGAGGCTGAAGAAAATAAATATTTTTCCATGTTTTGACAAAGTTTTTTCGTCGCTCTCTAATAACACTTCCTATACCAATATTGGCATCTTCAAATTTTGGATTTAATGAATAATGCGTACCTTGATAATTATCAGACATAGGTTCAAATGAATCGAAATCATATGGCTGAGGTAGTATCGATATCATTGCACTATCAATGTTATTTATATTATCTGATTCATTAAATGATTTAAAAGTAAAGATTTTATCTTTGATATCTGGATAGTCTCTTTGAGCCAAAGCCACAGCACCTTGATCAGCAAATGTTATGAATACATTATTATTTTTAGACAATATCTTGTAGATAGTTATTCCAATTCTGTTAAACTTCAATCCTTCAAAATTAAATTCTATAGTAAATCTTTTATTTGAATCTAAAAGACTTGGAATAATTGCAACCTCCATATTCTTAAGAGATTCATTTAAATCTTTAGGTAGTCTGTAATTTGTTTCCATTAAAATTTGTCAATACATATTTGAATAAGTTCTAAGAATTTATCTATTTCTGACTTATTGTTTATTGAACCTAAAGTAACACGAATATTTGAATATAGTTCATCATCTGATAAGCCAATATTTTTAAGTGTTGAGCTAGGTTTCCCAGATGAGCTTGAACAAGCACTTCCACTACTTATGGCTATTTTATTTTCTGACATGAAATTAACAATCTTATAGGCCCTTATAGGCTCAAATAGTTTATTTAATAGTAGAAACGAAATATGATTGGGAAGTCTTTGGTTAGTACTACCCGTAATCTTTATATGCTTATTATGGTTAATTTTTTGAAAAAAATAATTTTTAAGTTTATTAATATTATTAGAAGGAAATTCAGTTATGTAATCATGTAATTTTATTTTTCCTTTAATATTCTTTAATGATTCATACATTCCAGCGATTAATGGCAAAGGTTGTGTACCTTGTCTAATTGAAAATTCCTGAGTAAGTGATATGTCTTTATTTTTTAAAATTTTTCTAGACTTTTCTTTTGTTAAAAGAATACCGATCCCTTTAGGACCTCCAAATTTATGAGCAGATAAACTTAAAAAATCACATTTAAGATCTTTCCAACTGAATATTCCATTACTTAATATTTGAGTTCCATCTAAATGAAACATTATATTTAATTCTTCACATTTGGAACCAATAAATTGGACAGGTTGTATTGTCCCAATTTCACTTTGTCCCCAAATAATTGATACAAGCTTAGTATCATTGTTTAAAATTTTTTCGATATTAGAAATATTTAAAATTCCATCATTATTTACCGTCCATTCGTAAATATCCCAATTGTGTTTTTTTAGTTTATTAGCACAAATAGTTGTTGCTTGATGTTCAATATTTGAAATAACAACTCTACCATTTTTAAAATTCTCATAAATATTATTAAATACAATATTTGTCGATTCCGAAGAACCAGATGTAAAAATTATATCCTCTGGATCTGCTTCAAATATATAAGCAATTTTTGATCTAATATTTTCAAGAAATGTAGAGCATTTTATCCCTAGCTCATATGTAGATGAAGGGTTATGCCAATAATTCCTGTAAGTTGAATTAATTATATTTAAAACATTCTCAGATAATGGAGTTGTGGATGCATTATCTAAATAGATAAAATTATTTTCCATTAATTTACTAACATTGATCCTGAGAAAACCTTTTTAGCATTGCCGGTCATCATGACTTCACAATCGTCTTTTGACCAATCAATTTTAAGATTACCTCCTGGTAAAGTTACTATGGTTTGTGAATTACAAAGGCCTAATTTATAAGCTGCTACATGGATAGCACAGGCACCTGTTCCACAAGCTAAGGTTGGTCCTGCACCCCTTTCCCATACTTTTACTTTGATATTATCTCTATTTAAAATTTGACAAAAATGCACATTAGTTTTTTCAGGAAATAATTCATTATGTTCAAATATAGGACCAAGTCTGGAAAGAACAATTGACTCTATGTCTTTTAAAAAGAATATTAAATGAGGATTTCCCATTCCTACGGCATAACCCATATTATTAAAATCATTCTCAATAAATTCGTGTGAAGGAATTGAATTTATTTTTTTTTCAATTGTTGTTGGAATATTTTGACATTCTAAAATTGGAACTCCCATTTTTACTTTAATTTCATCATTTATATATTTTGCAATTTTTAAACCTGCTTTAGTCTCAATTTTATATTCTATATTTTTATTATTCATTGAATCATTTACATGGAGATACTCAACTAAACACCTAATTCCGTTTCCACACATTTGTGCTTCAGAACCATCAGAATTAAAAATTATCATTTTTGCATAATTATCTTCATTAGGTTCTTCTATAAAAATCACACCATCTGCTCCAATGCCAAATTTCCTGTTGCAAATTTGTTTTATATCAAATATTTTATTTGTCTTGTAATTTTTATATAAATCATTTCCTCTAGAATCAATTACTACAAAATCATTTCCGTTACCTTGATATTTTTCAAAAGTTATATTTTTCATGTGTAGATAATATATTTTAAATTTTAATTATAAATTATTCCTTTTAACAATCTATTTCTATTTTATACAATGGATATTAAAATAATAATTTAACAAATAAAAATTAAGTGATTTCTCCCGATCAACAATATGTGACTGATACCAATTTATATAATCCATCTGAAATAGAAAAAAAATGGCAGTCAATATGGACAGAAAACAATTTATACAAAACCGATGAATTAATTGAGAATAGCGATAAATTTTATGCCTTATCAATGTTTCCCTACCCTTCAGGTAATCTTCATATGGGACATGTTAGGAATTATGTTATTACAGATTTAATAGCTCGGTTCCAAAGGTTTAAGGGCAAATCTGTTTTACATCCAATGGGTTGGGACGCTTTTGGTTTGCCTGCAGAGAATGCAGCAATTGAAAGAGGAATTAGTCCAAGTGTCTGGACTAAAAAAAATATTTCTCATATGAAGTCACAGTTAAAGCTTTTGGGACTATCAGTTGATTGGGATAGAGAATTTGCAACTTGTGATGAAAATTACTATGTTTGGACACAATATCTATTTTTAGAGTTATACAAGGCAGGACTTGTATATCAAAAGGAATCAGAAGTTAATTGGGATCCTATAGATAATACGGTCTTAGCGAATGAACAAGTTGACTCAGAGGGTAAATCTTGGAGATCTGGAGCACTAGTTGAAAAAAAATTATTAAAGCAATGGTTTTTAAGGATTACTAATTATGCGGATGAATTATTGAAGGATTTAGAAAAATTAGATTACTGGCCAGAAAGAGTAAAAATAATGCAAGATAATTGGATAGGAAAATCAATTGGTACAAATATTAATTTCAATATTATTACTAATCCAAAAGAGAAAATAACAGTATTCACAACAAGGTCTGATACTTTATTTGGAGTTACTTATTTAGCAATTTCTGTTAATCATTCATTAATTAAAAATATTTCTAATCAGACAACCTTACAAGATATAGAAAAACTTAAACAATATTTGAAAAAAAATAAAAACAATGAACTTGAAAAAATTGGAATAAAAACAAGCTTAATAGCAATAAATCCAGTTAATTCTGAACCTATACCTATTTGGGTGGCTAGTTATGTTCTTGATGAATACGGTACAGGCGCTGTTATGGGCGTGCCTGCTCATGATCTAAGAGATTTTGAATTTGCAAAGAAAAATAATATTGATATTAAACAGGTAATAATAAAGAACAAAAGTGAACAAACTAAAGAGCTTGATGAAGCTTATGTGGAAAATGGATATCTTATTAATTCAAATAAATACAATGGTATGTCTAATACTATAGCTAAATTAAGAATTTCAGAGGAGGGCGTAAATAATGGATGGGCCGAAAATAAGATTCAATATCGTTTAAGAGATTGGTTAATATCTAGACAAAGATATTGGGGATGTCCGATTCCTATCGTTAATTGCAAAAAATGTGGATCTGTTCCTTTAAACCAATCGGAATTACCTGTTGTATTACCAAAAGATATAGATATCTCGGCTAACAAGATTAATGCTTTAGGTGATAATAATAATTGGATAAAAACTACATGTCCAAAATGTGGAATAGCAGCAAATAAAGAAACTGATACTATGGACACTTTTATGTGTTCATCATGGTATTTTTTAAGATATCCATCTTCAAAATGTTTAAATAAGCCATTTGAAAAGATTGAAATTAATAAATGGTTACCTGTAGATCAATATGTTGGAGGGGTAGAGCATGCAATATTGCATTTGTTATATGCAAGATTTTTCACTAAAGCTTTGCGGGATAATGAACTATTTGATATTGATGAACCATTTAATAAACTATTAACGCAAGGAATGGTTCAGGCCGCAGCCTTTAAAAACAATAAAACGGGTAAATATGTTTCTCCTTCCGATATTACTGACTTATCAAATCCTACAGATCCAATTGACAATACCAAACTCGAAGTTCTTTTCGAGAAGATGTCTAAGTCAAAATATAATGGAATAGACCCTGAATCAGTAATTAAAAAATATGGAGCAGATACAGCAAGAATGTTTATATTATTTAAAGCACCGCCAGAAAAAGATTTGGAATGGGGAGATACAGATGTTGAAGGACAATTTAGATTTTTAAACAGGATTTGGAAGCTTTATATAAATTTTGCAAAAGATACAAATAGTAAATCTAATTCCTATCCAGATAAAGAAAAAAGTTTAATAAAGTCAATGAATATCGCTATAAAAGAAATTTCAAATGACATATTAAACAATCAATTTAATACTGCGATTTCAGAACTAATGAAGTTTTATAATTCATTATCTAATTCCATTAATGTAGTAAACAATAATTTAAAAATTGATGCTTTAAAAACATTTTGTATTTTGTTGGCTCCATTTGCACCTCATATTGCAGAAGAAATATGGCATCTTATAGGATTTAAAAAATCTGTTCATTTAGAACACTGGCCTTCATTTAATGCCGAGGCACTAAAAGAAGATTCATATGAACTAGTAATACAAGTGAATGGAAAAGTTAGAGACAAAGTTAATATTAATAATGATATGAGTGAAGATCAAATTAAAGAACTTACTCTTAAAAGACCTAATATATTAAAATGGACTCAAGATAAGGAAATAAGAAAAATAATTATTGTTAAAGGAAAAATTATGAATATTGTTGTTTAAGAATTTATTTTTTGAAAAACTAATGAATTTGGATTTGACCAATCGCCCTTAACCAAATAATTATCATTACCGAAACACATTTCACGGAGTATGAAAAATATAGGTTCACTCACTGAATTATCAAATAATGATGTTATGTCATTTATAGAATATTCTCCACCTTCATCTAATAAATTACTTACTTTTTGTTGATACTCAATAATATTTGCGGCTGCTTTCTTTCCAGCTTCAACTCCAGGTTGATCATATGCATTTATATTTACCAATTCAGCATAGAAGGATACAGCCCTCTCAAATAAAGCGATTAAGGCACCTAGTGAAAAACAATTTAATTTTTCTAACGTAATAGTGATACTTTGTCTGTTCTCACTAGAGAGTGCTGATCTGGTTCCTTGCAAAAAACCAGAAAGATATTCTTTAGGATTCTCTTTTTCATCAAAAATATTAGTTGATGGAAAATCTAATAATTCAATAAAAATACAAAAGAAATTATCAATACCATCTCTCAGTTGCTGAACATAAGCATGTTGATCTGTAGAACCTTTATTACCAAAAACGGAAATACCTTGATTAACTACTTCACCATTCCTATTAAATTTCTTTCCTAATGATTCCATTACTAATTGCTGGAGATATTTACTAAATACCTGTAACCTATCTCTATAAGGTAATACGACCATATCTCTCTTTCCAATACCATCCCCAGTTAAATACCATGCGGATGATAATAGTGCTGCTGGATTATTTTTAAAATTACTTATACGTGTGGCTTCATCCATTAATGATGCACCTCTAATAAATTCAGAAATATTTTCATTAATAAGAGCTAATGGAAGTAATCCCACAGAGCTTGTAATACTAGTTCTTCCTCCAACCCAATCTTGCAAATTAAATATTTTTAACCAATTTTCAGAAGTGGCTTTTTTAAATAACTTACTATCTTTCATAGTTATAGCTATAGCATTAGAACTCCATTCAAGAGAATTGTTTTCGCAGTGACTTTTAATAATTTCCATAGCAATTCTAGGTTCAGGCGTACCACCTGATTTGCTTACTACTACAAATAATGTTGTTGATAATTTTTCAGATAACTCTTCTAACTTTTCACTTATTAAAAAAGGATCAACATTATCGATATAAGAAAAATTTAAGCCTCTAGAACAGATCTGCAGTGACTCTGTAATAAGTAATGGTCCTAACCCACTTCCACCAATTCCTATCCATAGAACATCAGTATACTTTTGATTATTCTTATTCATAATATCTCCATTTAAAATTTGCTTTCCAAATTCAGAGATTGCATTAATATCTGCTCTAATTTCCTCTCCTATTTTTAAAGAGGGTGAAATCGATGGATTTCTAAGCCAATAATGACCAACTTGTCTATTTTCATCAATATTTGAGATTGCACCATTTTCTAATTCTTTTATTGACGAAAAAACATCTATAAATTTATCTTCTAAACTTTTTATCTCATTACTTGTGAAATTAATTTTGCTTATGTCTAGCCAAATATTTAATTTTTTATCAAACCAAAGATAATTACAAAATTTATCCCAAGAGTTTAAATCTCCATTCATTTTATATATTTGTTTCTTTTATTTATTATTCAATTATATCTATACGTATAGTAGATAAATTTGAATCATTTAAATTTGTTTAAATTATTATCTTCAAATAAATATGTTTTTGAATATAAACAATTAAAATTGAGGGTTTTTTTTATTTCATATGAATTTATCATTGGATAAAATAAAAAGGCTTTGGATAGATCATTTAATTACATAATTTCCCCTGAGATATCTGAATTTAGAAGATTTTCCCCAAAATTAAAAATAGGTGTACTTGCTTCTGGAAAAGGAACAAACTTTCAGGAATTAATTAATCTCTCAGAAAAAGGAGAATTAGATATAGATATAAAAGTTCTAATAACTAACAAAGATGATGCAGGTTGTATAAAGAGAGCTGAAAGTAAAAAAATACCTCACAAAATTATAAGAGGCAAAGACTTTCTGCAAAAAGAGGCATTTGAATTAGAAATTGTAAATACTTTAATTCATTACGATGTTGAACTTGTGGTTATGGCAGGCTGGATGAAAATTGTTACACCATTTTTTATTAATAAATTTAAGAATAAGATAATAAATATTCATCCTTCATTACTTCCAGCATATAAAGGTGGTTCTGCGATAAAGGAATCTATATTAAATGGTTCAAAAATAACTGGTTGTTCCGTACATTTTGTTGATGAGGAGGTAGATAGTGGATCATTGATAATGCAAGCTGCATTGTCAATTAGAAATGATGATGATATTGAATCACTTTCCAAAAGAATACAAATGCTTGAGCATAAAATTTTACCTCACTCAATTTCCCTTGCTGGTTTTTTTATAAGAAGTAATTTTATGGATAATTATTAGTTAAATCAAGACCTTCATCTGTTGATAATCCACTCATAATATTTAAATTTTGAATTGCTTGCCCAGTCTGACCTTTTAACAAATTATCAATTACAGATAATATAATTATCCTTCCATTTCGATTATCTACTTTAACAGAAAGTAATATTTGGTTTGTATTTTTAACCCATTTTGTTGATGGGAATGTATCTACAGGTAAGACTTTAATATTTTTAAAATTTCTATAATAATTATCCAAAAGAATTCTGCAGTCATCAGAAGTTAATCCTGGATCTCTTAATCTCCCATATATAGTCGAATGCATACCTCTTGAGATTGGGACTAAATGAGGTGTAAAAAGCAGTTCAATTTTATTTCCAGAAATTAAAGACGCCACTTGCTCGATTTCTGAGGTATGTCTATGGTTTATCAATCCATATGCTGATAGACCTTCTCCACATTCTGATAAGAGTAGCTTTTGGTTTGGTTCTCGACCACCTCCAGAAGTTCCGCTTTTAGAGTCAATAACTATTCCTTCATTTTCAATAATTCCTTGAGAGAGATAGGGAGCCAACGGAATAAGAGCAGATGTTGGATAACATCCTGGACAGGCAATTAATCTTCCTTTTGAGATGGCTTCTTTATTTATTTCAGGAAGACCGTAAACTGCCTCTTTACATAAATCATCATCATTCCTTTTATAAATAGAAGCTTCTTTGGAATATACTTTTTTCCATTCATCTAAAGACTTATATCTATAATCAGCGGATAAATCAATAACTTTAAGTCCTCTATCTAATAATTTTCTTGTCAATGTTGAAGATAAGCCATTTGGTAAGCAAAGCAAAGCAACATCTGCATTTTTTGATATATTATCAACTGAAATTTCATCTATATAAGGATCATTATCTAGATAAATAAAAGGGAAATTATCATTCCACTTTGATCCAGATGTTTTATTACCTCCTAAAAATGAAATTTTGTATTTTTTATTTTTCTTTAAAAGATTTACCGCTTGAATACCGCCGTAACCTGTAGCACCTACTATTGCAACATTCATTTCTTTGAATTGGCAGACTTTGAGATAGGATTATAAAGTGTTGAATTAAAGGTAACTAAAACACTATTTTTCTATATTGATAGGAATAATGAAAGAAACAAGTCCCAAATCAAATAATGGAACAATTTTGGATATAAATGAATCTTTTAAAATTGAATTTGATCCTATCAGCGATGCGTTGGCAGCTATAAGGAATGGTGAATGCATAATTGTTGTAGATGATGAGAGAAGAGAAAATGAAGGAGATTTAATATGTGCGGCTCAGTTTGCAACTCCACAGCAAATTAATTTTATGGCTACTGAGGGACGTGGTCTTATATGCCTTGCCATGCAAGGTGAAAAACTTGACTCTTTAGATTTACCATTAATGGTAGATAGAAATACAGATGAAAATCAAACAGCTTTTACGATATCAATTGATGCTGGGCCTGAACATAATGTTACTACTGGAATTTCTGCTGAAGACAGGGCAAAGACAATTCAAGTTGCTATACACCCAAATACAAAACCCGAAGATTTGAGAAGGCCAGGACATATTTTTCCATTAAGAGCTAAGAAAGGTGGAGTATTAAAAAGAGCAGGTCATACTGAAGCGGCAGTAGATATTGCGGCAATGTCAGGTCTTTATCCGGCTGGGGTGATTTGCGAAATACAAAATCCTGATGGTTCCATGTCAAGACTTCCACAACTTAAAGAGTATGCAAAACAGTGGGGAATGAAATTAATATCCATAGCTGATTTAATTAGTTATCGTTTTCAAACTGAAAGATTTGTATTTAGAAAATCTGATGCGGTACTTCCAAGTATTTTTGGTAATTTCAAAGCATATGGATATGTTAATGAACTTGATGGTTCAGAGCACGTTGCATTAGTTAAACAAAAATCATCCAAATTAAGCGAACCTGTACTAGTAAGAATGCATTCAGAGTGCTTAACTGGAGATGCTTTCGGATCTTTACGTTGTGATTGTAGACCCCAGTTAGAGGCTGCATTATCAAGGATAGAAAAGGAGGAAGAAGGAGTTGTCGTTTACTTGAGACAAGAAGGTAGAGGTATTGGTCTTATAAATAAATTAAAGGCTTACAGTTTACAGGATGGTGGATTAGACACTGTAGAAGCTAATGAAAAATTAGGTTTTCCAGCTGATCTAAGAAATTATGGAGTTGGGGCACAGATATTAACCGATCTAGGGATAAAAAAACTAAAATTACTTACAAACAATCCTAGAAAGATTGCTGGATTAGGTGGTTATGGAATAGAAGTTATTGAGAGAGTACCATTGGTTATTTGTCCAAACGATAACAATGCAGAATATTTGAGTGTTAAAAAAACCAAGTTAGGCCATATGATTGATGAAAATAATTCTAATTCCAGGAATATTGATCCATTTATATCAATTTTTCTTGACGGAAATTATAAATCTATTGATCTAGTTACAATAAAAAATGACGTTATTAAATTCTGTAGTTATAAGAACATAAATATCAAACTAGAAAGTACTCCAAGATTATTGGCATTTTGGAATCGACCAAAATTAGTTTGGAGAATTTTGCATGATAAGAAAAGAACTAATTCCAACATTACTAATGAAGAAATAAAGAATATAGAATTATTTATTCAGTTTTTATCTAATTATGAAAATAGTACAAAGATTGGAATTATTGTTTCTAGAAACATTGAACAGGTATTACACCCAAAAAGTAGCATCAAATTAATCAATACTAAATTTACTATTAATAATGAAATCTTATATTCATCTACGAGAAAATTTAATCTAGATAAAGAGACATTTAGTATTGTTTTTGAAGGCTAATTTACTATTTTAAAGTTGCTTTTAGAATTTTTGAACCATTAGTAAGCTTCAGGACTATATCCATATCATCAGTCTTACCAAAAACAGTATGAACTCCATCGAGATGAGGCTGAGGTTCATAGACTATGAAAAACTGACTACCACCTGTATCCTTTCCTGCATGAGCCATAGAAAGTGAGCCTTTTAAATGTTTATTGGAATTAATTTCACATTTAATATTATATCCAGGACCTCCAGTTCCAGGCATACCAGATGCTCCGTCACGAGTATTAGGACATCCACCCTGAGCCATAAATCCAGGAATAACTCTGTGAAATGCTAGACCATCATAAAAACCATCGCTAATCAAATTCGTAAAGTTTTTAACTGTATTAGGTGCGTCGTCAGAGAAAAATTCAATATTTATGTTACCTACTTCAGTTTCAAATAATGCAGTTGTCATGTTTTATTTGTTGAATAATTATTCTGATATTTTAATAGCTAAAGCAACTTTTCAAGGTTTTCCTTAATGGTATTTATATCAATGTTATTTTTTTTGTCTTCCTCCCAATTTTCAACTTCTAGGTTTTTCTGTGGTGGTGAAATTAACAACCTATCTTCTGCTGTTTTAGGTACAAAATTTTTTTCTACTAATTTGCATTCATAGTCTAATTTAATGCAGAAATCTTTTATTTCCTCAATGTTAATAATTTCAACTGTGGGCGAAGGGAAATCTTGAGCTTCTAATAGACCACAATACCTTGTTGCATCATCCTTATCTTCAAACATAAGAACAATTGTCCTGCCTTTTAATTCGATTGAATGAATTCCTTCTTTATCTGTTCCTGAATTATATAAAAGAACAAATATGTTCATAAGTATCGATTTTTCTATCTATATAGTATTTGATTAAGAATCAGAAAGTGATAATTCTTGTAATCTTGTATATAAAGCAATTTCTTCATCATTAATATCAGCAGGTATCACTACCAAGATTTCAACATATTGATCACCTATATTATCTTCGAAGGTTAAACCCCTACCTTTTAAACGTAACATTCTACCCGTAGATGATTTTGGTGGGACTTGAAGTGTTACATTTCCATCAAGAGTGGGAACCTCTACTGCACAACCAAGTAGAGCATCATGAGGAAATAACTCTAGTTTATAAAGAACTCTTAAACCGTCTATTCTTAGACCACTTTCGGTTTGAACTTTTAACTGTAGATAATGATCTTTACCTCCTCTTGCAATATTCTCAAGTCTTAATCTCCACCCATCACCAGCGAAAGGAGGCGTATCGACTTCTACTACGGTTTCATCTTCAAGCTCTATTAAAATTGAAGCTCCATTTAAGGCCTCATCAGGAGTTAATTCAATAATTGTTTCAATATCTTGGTGGAGTTTAACTGGAGGCGGCTCTTCAGGTGAAGTTGTAGGATATTCATAATTATTAAATTCATCATTATTTGTATTTATTGATTCATCCTCAAATGGTTCATTATCATATTCCTCGTAATTCTTTTGTGAGTATTCATATCCAAATAATGAATCAAGATAATCTTGAAAATCAGGAAAACCTGTCTTGAAATTTTTAGTTTCGTAATCATCCTGGATATTTTCATCAGAAATATTTTTTCCTATATTGGGATTGCGTAGATATTCGTATGCTTGGTTAATTAATTTAAATCTCTCTTCTGCATTAAGATCGTTTTTATTTAAATCTGGGTGCCATTTTCTAGCTTCTCTTCGAAAAGCCTTTTTAAGTTCTTTATCATCGAAATCAGGAGATAAACCCAAAATCGACAAATAGTCTTTTTTAGAGGAAGTAGTCATTGTCCCATGGATCATCGTCCCTAGAATTACCATACCTCGAATTTCTATAATTTCTATTCATTCCATTATCCCAAGGATCATCATCCCAATAATCATCTGAAAAGAGTTCATCCTTTAATGATCCAAATGTATTTTTAATGCTTTGTAAGGGATTATTATCAGTTTTCTTTTCTGCTGCAAATTTTCTATTTAAGCCGAATAATGCTTCTTGAAGAGCACTTACTGAGATTTCTAATTCTTGAGGATCATCATCATCTATATACTCTTCAACATCTTGAATGGCTAATTCAACGGCTCGTTGTTGTCTTTCAGCGCCATAAGGGCCAAATTCCAATGAAGCATCTCTAAGTCTTCTCTCAGCTTGCGCTATTAGAGTTAAAGCACTATTTTTTCTGTCAATTACAGATCTTCTCTTTTTATCCTCATTAGCTTTTGCTTTTGCTTCTTCAATTATCGAATTTATTTCTTGTTCATTTAAATTAGATCCTCCGGAAATTGTAACTGTTTGCTTTCTTCCAGTGGTTCTGTCAGTAGCACTTACTTCTAAAAGACCATTCGCATCAATATCAAATGCCACCTGAACTTGAGGTATTCCTCTTGGAGCTGGAGGAATTCCTGATAGTCTAAATTTACCTAGTGATTTATTTTCAGATGCTAAAGGCCTTTCACCCTGCCGTACTTGAACAACCACTGATGATTGATTAGCTTCAGAAGTACTAAAAACATCAGATTGTCTAACTGGTATAGGAGTATTACGAGGAATGAGTACTTTCATAAGACCACCAATAGTTTCTAAACCTAGAGATAAGGGAGTAACGTCATTTAGGAGTAAATCTTGTAAATCACCACTAATAATTCCAGATTGTATCGCAGCTCCAACTGCTACAACTTCATCAGGATTAACAGATTGACAAGGGTCATTTGGAACAAGAGTCTTTACTAGTTGTTGAACCATAGGAATTCTTGTGCTGCCACCGACAAGAACTACCTCATCTATATCTTCTGCGTTCCATCCTGAGTCATCTAATGCTATTTGCACAGGCTCTAATAATCTATCTAGAAGATCTTGAGATAATGATTCAAATATTTTTCTATCTAAGGTTTCCTCAATATGTAATGGACCCTTTTTACTAGTGGTGATAAAAGGTAAGGATATTTTTGTTTTTTGCAATCCAGATAATTCACATTTAGCTTTTTCAGCAGCCTCAGTTAATCTCTGCAAAGCTTGCCTATCCCTTCTTAAATCAATATCATGTTTAGCAAGAAATTTTTCTGCAAGCCAATCAACTATTTTTGAATCAAAATTGTTCCCTCCTAGCTGAGTATCACCACAAGTGGCTTTAACATCAAATACACCATTAGAAATTTTTAATAATGAGACGTCAAATGTTCCTCCCCCTAAATCAAAAACCAAAACGTTATTAGAAGAACTTTTTTCAAAACCATAAGCTAAAGCTGCTGCTGTAGGTTCATTTAGGATTCTATCTACTTTTATACCAGCCAAAATTGCCGAATCCTTTGTAGCTTGCCTTTGAGATTCATTGAAATAGGCAGGAACTGTAATAACAGCAGAGTCAACAGTATCTCCAAGATATGTTTCAGCATCATTGATTAATTTTCTAATTAATGAGCTAACTAATTCTTCTGGTGCATACTCTCTTTCTGTATTTGGACTAAGAACTCTAATGCTTCCAGTATTATTAGCCTTTACGTTATAAGGAACAGAAATGCTATTATCATCTAATTCATCCCAGTCACTGCCAATAAATCTTTTTAGGTTATAAAAGGTATTCTTAGGATTTAGAACAAGTTGTCTTCTTGCTTGATCTCCTATTACTATTTCTTTGTCTTTTGTAAATCCAACTATTGAAGGTGTAGTTCTAGAACCTTCAGAATTAGCAATAACAATTGGACGGCCAGCTTCTATAACTCCGACAACAGAGTTAGTAGTACCCAAATCAATTCCAACTATTTGCCCCATAATTTTAGATCGCTAAATTAAAGCAAAATTTACTAATAATTTAATTAATTTTTGTCTTAGATATCTACATATAATATTAAAAATCAAATATTTTCAACTTAATTTAAATAAATAAGATTATTTATAACTTGTCAAAAAGATTACCATCTATCTTAAAAGATATTTTGAAGACAAAGGTGTTGATGAATTTAACCAAAATAAACTAATATAAAACGGAGAGAGAGGGATTCGAACCCTCGATAAAGTTGCCCCTATACAGCATTTCCAGTGCTGCGCCTTCAACCACTCGGCCACCTCTCCCAAGAAAACCATTTTAACCTTTGATCATCCCATTTTAGAGGAAAGTTATTTGAAAAAGACTTTCACAGTCACGATTAAAAATAAGGAAACCGGAAAGGTCTACCAAGAACAGATTAATAGTGATGATTACATACTTAAGGAATTTGAAAAAAAAGGCTTCAAACTTGCATTTTCATGTAGAAATGGTTGCTGTACATGTTGTGCAGTTAAAATTAAATCTGGTACCTTACAACAACCTGAAGCCATGGGTGTATCTCAGGCTTTAAAAGACAAAGGTTATGCACTTCTTTGTGTCGCTAAAGCAACTTCAGATCTTGAAGTAGAGACTACATATGAAGATGAAGTTTACGATTTACAATTTGGACAATATTTTGGGAGAGGAAATACAAGAGTTGCACCACCTTGGGAATTTGAGGAAGATTAACTATCATGTTTGAATTATGTGAAATAGAGGCACTTGCAAATCAGGTTAACTTATCCATTTTGTATGAAATAGCCAAAAATTCCGCTCAAATTGGTAATGAACTTTTAAAAGTTAATTACAATAAAATTCAAAAAATATCATCAAAGGGTAGGAAGGGTGATCTAGTTACCAATGTAGATTTGGAAGTTGAAAACAAAATAAAAGAATATTTATTAGAAGAGACGCCAAACATATCTATAAATGCAGAGGAATCGGGTAAATTAAACAAATCTTCTGATTTAACGTGGTGTATAGACCCATTAGACGGTACAACAAATTATTCCCATGGATATCCTTTTTTTGGGACTTCTATTGGTCTTGTTTATAAAAATAAGCCTATAATAGGAGCTATATCAGTACCTTATTTAAATGAACTATATTCAGCCTGTATAGGTTTAGGTTCATTCTGCAATGATAGTGAACTTAAGGTATCGCATCCCTCTAATCTTTCTGATAGCCTACTTGTAACTGGTTTCTCTTATGACAGATTTGAGACAGAGGATAATAATTATGCAGAATTTTGTTACTTAACACATAAAACTAGAGGTGTTAGAAGAGGAGGTGCAGCAGCAGTTGATCTAGCATTTGTTGCGGCAGGTAAAGTTGATGGATATTGGGAAAGAGGATTGGAGGTATGGGACCTAGCAGCCGGTGCTATCATTGTTAAAGAGGCAGGTGGTATTATTTCTGATTATCCATCAGGCGAATTTAATTTAAGTTCAGGAAGAATTTTAGCTTGTTCTCCCAGCCTTGAGAATGAATTAAAAAATGAACTAGATAAAGTTTCTCCATTTAAAAAAAATCTCTATACAGAAAATTAGTTAAATATTAAAATGACCGATATAAAGGAAATTAAATTAGTCGATGTAAAAAATAACTCAAACATCATAAATAATTTAAATAGTATTTATAAACTTTGGGGATATGAAGAGGTTTCACCTTCATTTATAAATACTTTAGAGACCATAAAAGGCCGTGGAGTTATTGATGAAAATCAGGTTGTAGGAATAGTAAGTAATAATTCATTATGTCTTAGGCCAGAAATGACAACATCAATTGTTAAATTGTCATCTACTAGATTAATAAATAAGAAAAGACCTATAAGGTTATTCACCAATGGAATGGTTTTTGATAAAAAACAAAATAATAAAAATTCATTTAAGTTACAAGAAAAATTGCAAAGTGGAATTGAATTAATTGGTTATGAAACAAAATACCCAGAAATTGAAGTTATAAATATTTTATTTGATTCAATCGATAATATAAATTTGAAGGATGGTTGTAATTTATTTCTACTAGTAAGCACCACAAAAATAATGGACCTGATACTTAAAAAATATCAGAATAATAATTTTGAAGAAATTAAGAAAAGTCTGGTTAATTTTGATCAAGATAATTTATCTAAATTAGGAATAGATGAAGATGATAAATATATTCTTAAAGATCTTTTATTCACACGAGGAGAGCCAATTGAAATATTAAAAAAATTAAAAACTATATATGGCACTAGTAAAACATTAGATGACTTAAATTTTTTATTTGAAACATTATCAAAAATATCAAATAAATATGATGTTAAATTACAACTGGATCCCACTTTTCAACCACACTTGAATTTATATGAAGGAATAGTTTTTCAACTAATAGGGGATAATGGAAAAAATAAAAGTGTCATCGCAAAAGGCGGAAGATATGATGAGTTAGTAAGATCATTTAGCCCTAATGAGAAAATATTTAATGGTATTGGATTTACAATTTCAGTAGACATTTTAAGAAATTTAATTAAGGAAGAAAAGACAGATAAAAAAAAGATTTTATTAATGTTTAAAGATTCTTATTTGTTAGAAAAAGGTATGAATGAACAAAAAGTACAACAGAAAAAAGGAAATATTGCTGTCTTACATTTAAATCCAATTGATGACTTGGCTAAAGCCAATCAAATTATGGAAGAAAATAATTGTAGTGAGATTTTGTGGGTTAAATAAAACCTTTTAAATAAAGTATTAAACTTTTAAATTCATATATTGTTCGGACAATACTCCTAATTAAACTTGATTAACTAGTTTTTACGAAATAAGATTTAAAATGTTTGATTTTTTTTAAATGGAAAAAGGCGAAATTCGTATTAATACAGAAAATATTTTCCCAATTATCAAGAAGGCAGTATATTCTGACCATGAAATCTTTTTAAGAGAGCTTGTTAGTAATGGTGTTGACGCAATTAGTAAAAGAAGAATGGCCTCTATTGCAGGTGATTGCGAAAATACTGAGGAAGCTCAAGTAAAAATAACAATTAATCGTGAAAAAAATACGTTAACAATTTCTGATAATGGAATTGGAATGAATGATGAAGAAATTAAGAAGTACATAAATCAAGTTGCATTTTCTAGTGCTGAAGAATTTCTTACAAAATACAAAAAAGATAATGATGAATTCATAGGTCATTTTGGACTAGGTTTTTATTCAAGTTTTATGGTGGCAGATAAAGTTGATATATTAACCAAGTCGGCAATTGGGGAATCAAAAGCTTACAAATGGTCTTGTGATGGATCGCCAAATTTCACGTTAGAAGAATCAGAAAGAGAGACAATTGGTACAGATGTAATTCTTCACCTACTTGAAGAAGAAAAAGAGTTTATTGAGCCTGAAAGGATTAAATCACTCATTAAAAAATATTGTGATTTTATGCCAATAGATGTCTTACTAGAAGGAGAGACAATTAATAAGAAAAATCCACCTTGGAGAAAACAACCTAGTGAATTAAAAGATGAAGATTATATTGAATTATATAAATACCTTTATCCTTTCCAAGGAGATCCACTTTTATGGATTCATCTAAATACAGATTATCCATATGACATACAAGGGATATTATATTTTCCAAAGTTGTCAGGTAGAGCTGATTGGGAAAATGGAGAAATAAAACTATTTTGCAATCAAGTATTCGTAAGCGATTCTATTAAAGAGATAGTACCAAAATACCTTTTACCTCTAAGAGGAGTTATTGATTCTACAGATATACCACTAAATGTTAGTAGAAGTGCATTACAAACAGATAGAAAAGTAAGGTCTATATCATCATTTATTTCAAAAAAAATAGCTAATAAACTGAAGGATTTAATAAAAAATTCTCCAGAATTTTATGCAGAAATTTGGGATTCAATCTCTGCTTTTATTAAGATTGGTGCTATCGAAGATGAAAAATTTGCTGATTTAGTCAATAACAGCATAATTTTTGAAACAATAATAAATTCATCGAAAGAGGTAACTAAAGATATTGAAAATAAATCCCTCATCAAGTCCAATGATAAATATTACACAACTCTCGCAAATTACAAAGAGCGAAATAAATTAACTGATTCTAAAAAAATAATTTATTGTTCAGATTTGATTGCGCAGTCTAGTGCATTAAATATCTGTTTATCTGATAATAAAGAAGTTATTAAATCAGATCCCTTAATTGATGCACAATTTCTTCCATGGTTGGAAAGTAAAAATGATGATTTTCAATTCCAAAGAGTAGATTCAGAAATAAATGAACTGGATGATAAAGAATCAAATGAAATTGTAGATAAGGATGGCAAATCAAATACAGATAATCTTAGAGATACGATAGTTAAGGCCCTTAACAATGAGAAAGTAACAGTTAAAGTACAGTCACTTTCAAGTAAGGATGCTCCACCAGCGATGATTTTGCTTCCAGAACAAATGAGAAGAATAAATGATATGGGAGCTTACATGGAACAAAAGATGCCTGGCTTACCTGAATATCATGTGCTCTTAATTAACAAAGAACATCCACTCATTGTTGGTCTTAATAAAATTTCAGGTAACAAAATAATTATTGATGAAAAAGATCCTATGGTGAATCCATTGGCATCAAAAATTGCGAATCATGTTTATGATATGGCCAAACTTTCCGTTGGTGGATTAGATCAAGAACAGATCATTAATTTGCAAAATAATAATGCAGAATTAATTTCAGATTTACTTAGTTCAACAAATTGAGCCATGTGTTAGAATTTTTAAAGATATAATTTGATAAATATGTCAAGAGTTTGCGAACTGACAGGTGCAAAAGCTAATAATGGGATGGCAGTGAGTCACTCACATATTCGAACAAAAAAATTGCAACAAGTTAATCTCCAAAAAAGGAGACTATGGTGGGAAAAGGGCAAAAAATGGGTAAATATAAAAATAAGCACCAAAGCCCTAAAGTCTATACAAAAAGTAGGTTTAGATAAATTTGCTAAATCAAATGGAGTTGATTTAAAAAAATTCTAAATTTGATGAAAAATTTAGTTGTAAGTATATTAATACCATTTATTCTTTTATTTAATTGTAATTCAGCCTTATCCTTCGATTTTGCTCCTGAAGTTGGTGATTATGCTCCTAACTTTCAGTTAGAAGGTTTTAATAAAAGCTTAAAAACAAAAAAAACATGGGAATTAAGTGATTTTGATGGTCAGTGGCTAGTAATCTATTTTTATCCAAAAGACTTTACTGCAGGTTGCACTCTTGAAGCTAAAGGTTTTTCGGAATTAAAAAAAGATTTTTCAAAATATAATGCCGAAATTGTTGGCATAAGCGCAGATAATAAAGATTCTCATGAAAGTTTCTGCAGCGAGAAATCCATAAACTACACTTTATTATCTGATCCTGACGGAATTATTAGTGATAAATATGGTTCCTGGATTCCACCATTCTCAGATAGAAATACTTTTTTAATTTCTCCAGATGGGAAAATTTCTTATAGATGGATTAGTGTTCTACCTATAAATCATGCTAAAGAAGTTCTCAACGTTTTAAAGAAAAAAATATAAAATTTTGCACGAATTATCATTTGGGACTTGGTTAATACATATCTCATCAGTAATAGAATGGATTTTTGCCATATTAGTCATAAACAAAATTTCTACATATAAAAAATATAATTTATTTTTTTGGTTAAGCCTCGCTATGGTACCAAACTTAATAGGTGCTATGTGTGCGATTACCTGGCATATCTATGACAACCAAGAAAGTCTTTACGGTCTAGTATCACTTCAAGGAATATTTACACTTATAGGAAATTCAACATTAGCCTTAGCTGTAATAATAATTTTTAAAGGAAAAGAGACTTATGAATGATTTATTTTTAAAATTTATTGAAAAATTAGGTTCAATTGATAACTCATTATTGTTCGCAGTATCAATAATTCCATATGCAATATTTTTGTTTTACTTATATAAAATTAAATCTTTTAATATTTTTATAAAAACTGGATTTTCCTTAACTGTTTTATTCGTATTCATAACTATATTGGTATCTATTTTCACACTAAATTACTATGATAAAACCCTTGTTGAAGTTGACCTCCTACATGGCTTTGCAGAATCCTTCCTAACTCTAAGTGATTTTGTTATTTTGTTTGGATTTATAAAGTTGTTAAATAGCTTAGAAGTAAACAACTCTTAAGACCTTTTACAATTTTGTCCTTTTTAGGTAAAAGTATTAGAGAATATATGAAAATAACGATTTTTTATGTTTACTACATTATTTGCAGCTGCAGATCCAGCAACTTTTTCTTGGTCTCCAAAGTGTGCCGTCGTAATGATTGCATGTAATGTTTTTGCTTATGCAATTGCTAGAGCAACAATAAGAAAACCTAATGAAGGTTTTGAAATACCTAATTCAAAATTCTATGGTGGTTTAAGTCACGCTTCAGTTGTAGGGGCTAATTGCCTAGGTCATATTTTCGGAATTGGAGCTATCTTAGGATTAGCCTCACGCGGTGTTTTATAAAAATTTATTGTATTAAATTTTTAATTATTTAACTTAAATTTCTTAACAATTTTATCTGCCATCTGATCAGGCATAAGTCCTAGTTTTTCTTTGCTCTGATCAGGTGAAGCATGATCAACTAAAACATCAGGTATACCTATTCTGTATACAGGAATGTTTATTTCATTATCGTTAAATAATTCAACTATTGCCGATCCAAATCCACCTATTAAGGATCCCTCTTCCATAGTTACAACTTTTTGAATCCTACTTGCTAAAGGCATAATAAGATTTTTATCGAGAGGTTTAACAAATCTTGCATTAACAATGCATGCATTAATGTTCAGATTTTTTAAGATTTTTGCTGTTTCGACCGCCGATGCGACCATTGAACCATAAGCAATAATTAAAATATCTTCTCCTTCTTCAAGTATTTCAGCTTCTCCTATATTTAAAGGTTCCCAACCCTCATCCATTACAGCCACCCCTAATCCAGAGCCTCTGGGAATTCTTAGTGCTGTTGGACCATTATGGTTAATTGATGTTATTAACATTCTCTGTAATTCAGACTCATCTTTTGGTGCCATCAATACAAAATTAGGTATAGATCTCATATAACTGATATCGTACTGACCTTGATGAGTAGGACCGTCTGCACCAACTATCCCAGCTCTATCAAGTACAAACGAAACAGGTAAATTTTGTATCCCTACATCATGAATTAATTGATCGAAAGCACGTTGGAGAAAAGTACTGTAAATAGCTACAACAGGTTTAAGACCATCGCACGACATTCCTGCCGCAAGAGTAACTGCATGTTGTTCTGCTATTCCTACATCGATATATTGATCTGGAATATTTTTTTGCAATATATCTAAACCAGTACCTGTAGCCATTGCTGCTGTAATACCAACAACTTTGCTATCTTGTTCACATATCTTCAATAAGGTTTGACCAAAGATTTTACTATAACTAACTGGCTTAGGTTTCTTTGATGGAATAGATTTCCCAGTTGTAAGATCAAATGCAGACTGTGCGTGATAACCAACTTGATCAGCTTCTGCATAAGGGTACCCCTTCCCTTTTGTTGTAACTACATGAACAAGAACAGGTCTTTTAAGTTTGTGGGCAGCATTAAAAGTTTTAACTAAGTTACCAATATCATGACCATCAATTGGACCCATATATGTAAATCCAAGTTCTTCAAAAACAGCTCCAACCTTAGGCACAGATAGTCGTCTAACGCTTCCTTTAATATTTTTAAATTCTTCTGGTATGTCCTTACCAATTAAGGGGATATTTTTAACACTTTCTTGAACACTATCGGACAAAAATTGCAAAGGTGGACTTACTCTTACCTTATTTAAGTAAGATGATAGGGCTCCAACCGGAGGTGAAATAGACATATCATTATCGTTCAATATTACGACTAAAGGGGTATTTGGTAAGTGACCTGCATGATTTATAGCTTCTAATGCCATTCCTCCAGTAAGTGCTCCATCACCAATAATGGCGACACATTTATAATTTTCACCTTTTCTATCTCTAGCTATTGCCATTCCTAAAGCAGCAGAAATAGAAGTACTTGCATGTCCAGCACCAAAATGATCAAATTTACTTTCACTTCTTTTTAAATATCCAGCGACTCCATTTTGTTGTCTTAGAGAATCAAATTGATTGAATCGTCCTGTAATTAATTTGTGTGGGTAACCTTGATGTCCTACATCCCAAACAACTCTGTCAAAATCAAGATCAAGAGTTTGATATAAAGCCAATGTCAACTCAACAACACCTAATCCAGGTCCAAGATGTCCACCACTAGTAGATACTACTTGAAGATGTCTTTCTCTAATTTGACAAGCAATTTCCTCTAATTGTGAAACTGTTAAGCCATGAAGTTGATTTGGATGACTTAACTCACTTAAAAGCATTTAACAAAAATTGGTATCTATATAATCTAAAACGCCGAGGTGCAAAATGAGTATTTTTTTTGAAATAGATCATGTAATGTTTTATTAGATTAATAATTAATGCTAAAAATATATATATGAATAATTATTTTGAAAAAATACTTCAAGCTGAAGTCTATGAAGTTGCAAAAAAAACACCACTAGAGAAAGCACATAATTTAAGTTTTACACTTAATAATGAAATTTTTCTAAAAAGAGAAGATCTTCAAGATGTATTTTCATTCAAAGTAAGAGGTGCATATAACAAAATGAGTAAGCTCACTAATTCACAGCTTGCTCAGGGAGTAATTACTTCAAGTGCTGGTAATCATGCGCAAGGGGTTGCACTTAGTGCACTTAAGTTAAATTGCCAAGCAACCATATTAATGCCCATTACAACACCTCTTGTAAAAGTTAATGCAGTAAAAAATTTAAAAGCAAAAGTTATATTATATGGCGATAACTATGATGAAACTTACAAAGAGGCAATAAGGATTAGCCAAGAAAGAAATTTATGCTTTATTCATCCCTTTGATGATCCAGATGTGATAGCAGGACAAGGGACTATTGCTATTGAACTTGAACAGCAGCTTAAGGAAAAACCTTATGCAATTTATATTGCTGTAGGTGGTGGTGGATTGATATCAGGAATATCCTTATACGTTAAAAAAATATGGCCTGAAGTAAAAATAATTGGTGTTGAACCAGAAGATGCTGATGCTATGACGAAATCTTTGGAAGAAGAAAAAATTGTAGAATTAACCTCTGTCGGACAATTTGCAGATGGAGTGGCGGTTAAAAAAATTGGTAAAAATACTTTTAAAATTGGTAGAAAATATATAGATAAAATGATTAGGGTTAATACAGATGAAATATGTGCTGCTATAAAAGATGTTTTTGAGGATACTAGATCAATACTAGAGCCTGCAGGAGCATTATCAATTGCAGGAATGAAAAAAGATATTTTAAACTCGAATCATTCAAATAGAAAAATGGTTGCAATTGCATGTGGCGCAAATATGAATTTTGAAAGGCTTAGATTTATAGCAGAAAGAGCAGAACTTGGAGAGTGTAAAGAAGTAATGATGGCTGTTGAAATTCCAGAACGTGCTGGAAGTTTAATTGATTTTTGTAAGTTACTTGATAATAGAAATTTAACTGAATTTAGCTATAGGATGTCGAATTCTAAGAATGCCCAGATCTTTATCGGAGTTCAAGTCTATGGGTTAAATGATAAAAAAAATCTTTTTAATGTATTTAGAAATTCGGAGTACTCATTTATTGACATAAGTGATGATGAATTATCTAAAAATCATCTCAGACATATGGTAGGTGGAAGATTACCAAAGAATTTTAAAGAAATGGATAATAGAAATTTTGTCGAGCTCTTATACAGATTTGAGTTTCCTGAAAGGCCTGGCGCATTAATAGACTTCTTAAATAATATGAAATCTAATTGGTCTATAAGCGTATTTCACTACAGAAATTATGGTGCTGATGTAGGGAAAATTGTTATTGGTGTTTTAATCGATAGAAATGAAATTTTAGAGTGGAATAAATTTGTACGAATACTAGGCTATAAATTCTGGGATGAGACTCAAAATGATACTTATAAATTATTCCTTGGTGCATCAGATTAAATTTAAGGTAAATTAGAAGAGATTTCCGTAATAAAAATTATTCAACCTGATCTGAATACCACGCCATTATCTTATATAGAACTAGTTACAAAAGTTGAAGCTGTTCTATATTTAAAAGGTAGACCAATAAACAAAAAGGATCTTTCAGAAATTACTAATTCTGATATCAACTCAATAAATGATGCAATTAAAGATCTTAAAAATAAATACTCTAATCCAAATTCAGCTATAGAAATAAATGAAATTAATAACAGTTTTTCTCTTGAGCTAAAATCTAGTCTTAATGAATTCGTCGATGATTTACTTCCCTCTGATTTGAAAACATCCGAATTAAGGACATTGGCAACTATTGCAATCAAAAAAAAGATTCTGCAATCAGATCTTATACTTCTTCGAGGTTCAGGAGCCTATGATCATATTAAAGAATTAATAGAAAAGAAGTTTATCGTCAAACGAAAGCAAAAAGATGGAAGATCATATTGGTTATCATTATCAGAAAAGTTTTTTCAAACTTTTGCGGTGAGTAATGAATATCTCTCAAAAATAGGAGGCCGTAATAATAAGCAGCAATAATAAGTAAATGTTAGAATAAATGAAATTATGAAAAGATAATGTTATCTGAGATTTTTGCAGTTCTGGGCCAAACTTTATCAATTTATTCCTTCATATTGATAATAAGAATTTTACTTACATGGTTTCCAGGTATTGATTGGAGTAACGGTGTTTTGTCTGCATTAACCTCTATCACAGATCCATATTTAAATATTTTTAGAGGTATTATCCCTCCAATAGGAGGATTTGATATTTCATCTTTATTAGCTTTTTTGCTTTTAAATGTTATTCAAAACCTAATTACAAATCTTCAGTATGCCAGCTTAGGATATAGCTGAATTTATCTATCATCCCCAGAACCGCATATTTTTCCTTTAGCAGCTCTTAATTTTAATTTTTCAAGGTTTTGTAATGCAACATCCTCTAAATTGAAATTTAATTCTGTACAGAGATTTGATATGTACCACAATACATCTCCTAACTCTTTTTTAATTCCTAATTTTGATTCCTTATCAAATATTCCATTTTTATCTCTTATGACTTTTTTAACTTTTTCTGCTACCTCACCAGCCTCTCCAACTAAACCAAGAGTTGGATAAATATTATTTGAGCCTAAATCTGGATATTGTGCTGTTTCTCTAGCTTTTTTCTGATAAGTTTTAAAATCCATGATTTAAATAACTAACTTTGGGTATGGTAAATTTATTTATATCTAGCAATATTATCTATATATGTCGAATATTGATTTAAAAAGAAGAACAAAAATAGTAGCAACTATTGGCCCTGCGACTCAATCTGAAGAGATAATTTCAAATTTAATTAAAGCTGGAGTAACAACATTTAGATTAAATTTCTCACATGGAGATCATAAAGATCATGCTGAGAGAATAAAAACCATAAGGGAAGTATCAAAAAAGTTAGATATAGATATTGGAATATTGCAAGATCTTCAAGGACCTAAAATAAGATTAGGACGCTTTAAAGATGGGCCAGTAAAAGTTAAAAAAGGCGATAAATTCACACTGACATCAAATCAAGTCGAATGTACAAATACTATTGCAAATGTAACCTACGACAAACTTTCTCAAGAAGTTAGCGAAGGGAAAAGAATTCTTTTGGATGACGGAAAAATAGAAATGATTGTAGAAAAAGTTGATCTAAAAGCTAATAATTTGGAATGCATGGTAACTGTAGGAGGGGTTCTTTCAAACAATAAAGGTGTTAATTTTCCAGATGTTCAATTATCTGTAAAAGCATTAACAAAAAAAGATAAAGCGGATTTAAAATTCGGTTTATCTGAAGGAATTGATTGGATAGCACTAAGCTTCGTAAGAAATCCATCCGATATAAATGAGATTAAAGATTTAATAAACAAATATGGCCATTCAACTCCTGTAGTCGCCAAAATAGAAAAATTTGAAGCAATTGATCAGATCGATACTGTATTACCCTTATGTGATGGTGTTATGGTTGCAAGAGGTGATTTGGGGGTAGAAATGCCTGCTGAAGAAGTCCCTCTATTACAAAAAGAATTAATAAGAAAAGCTAATTCATTAGGTATCCCAATAATTACAGCGACTCAAATGCTTGATTCTATGGCTTCTAACCCAAGACCAACTAGGGCCGAAGTTAGTGATGTTGCAAATGCAATTCTGGATGGAACTGATGCTGTAATGCTTTCAAACGAAACTGCAGTTGGTGATTATCCTGTAGAGGCAGTTGAAACGATGGCTACCATAGCGAGAAGAATTGAAAGGGATTATCCACTTAAGGCTATTGATAGCCACCTACCCAGTACGATCCCAAATGCTATTAGTGCTGCAGTAAGTAATATAGCTAGACAACTTGATGCAGGAGCTATTATCCCTTTAACTAAATCAGGTTCTACCGCTAGAAATGTAAGTAAATTCAGACCACCAACACCTATATTGGCAACTACTACAGAGAGAAGTGTAGCGAGAAGATTGCAACTTGTTTGGGGAGTAACTCCAATAGTAGTTAAAAATGATGAAAGAACAGCAAAAACCTTTAGTTTAGCTATGCAAATTGCTCAAGAGATGGGGATCCTAAATCAAGGAGATTTAGTAGTTCAAACCGCAGGTACATTAACTGGAATTAGCGGCTCTACAGATTTAATAAAAGTCGGTTTAGTAAGAAAGATTGTATCAAGAGGAATTTCAATTGGGGAAATCGGTGTTACAGGAAAAGCAAGAATAATTAAAAATAATCCTGATATATCCTTAATTTGCCCAGGAGAAATATTATTTGTTCCAAAGGAATTAATGAGAAATATTCCACTGAGTAAAAATATTGCCGGCATTGTTACGAACCAAAATGTAAATGATGTTTATGCTTTGTTTAACAAAAATAATAAAAAAATTTCTACAATTTGTAATCTAGAAAATATGGATAATCATCAAATCAGTAATGGAGACCTTGTTACACTCCAGCTAAATGAAGGTGTTATATACATGGGACAAATTGAAGAAGATGATGCAATAGATAAATATAAATATGTCTAGGACTATATCAATAAAAGAAGCCTTAGGAATGGCCACAAAAACTTTAGTTTCGAACAAATTGCGAAGTTCGTTAACAATGCTGGGGATAATTATAGGAAATGCTTCAGTTATTACACTTGTAGGACTTGGAAGAGGTGCTCAAACATTAGCAAAAAACCAATTGAGTAATTTAGGTGCAAATGTTTTATTCATTGTTCCTGGAAATAATGACACAAGAAGAAGAGGTATTTCATTTCCCAAAAACCTAGTTTTAGAAGATGCAATAGCAATAAGTAATCAAGTACCCACAGTTAAAAAAGTAGCTCCTCAAATCTCTGCTAACGAAATAGTGCAATCAAATTCTAAAAGTTTAAATATATCAATTGCTGGAGTTACTCCTGAATTTCTTGAAGTAAGAAGCTTTGAAGTAGATAAGGGTAGATTTTTATCAAAAAGTGATGTTAATAGTGCAAGAAGTTATGTTGTGATAGGTCCTGATCTTAAAGACGAATTTTTTAAAGATAAATCTTCATCACTTGGGGAAAAAATAAGAATTAAAGACCACACTTATGAAATTATTGGAATATTAAAACCAAAAGGTGCTGTATTTGGAAGTAATCAAGACAAAAATGCATATATTCCATTAACCACTATGGTCAATAGGATTACAGGGAAGGACCCGACATATGGAGTAAGTTTAAGCTTCATTAGTGTTGAAGCGATAAATAAAAATGCAACTAGTGCCGCAAAATTTCAAATTACTAACTTATTAAGGCAAAGACATAAAATAATCAGAGATGATGACTTTGCGGTTAGATCACAAGAAGATGCATTGAATATAGTAACCAACATAACAAGCGGACTAACGTTTTTATTGGCTGGTATTGGGGCAGTATCTTTAGTGGTTGGAGGCATAGGAATCATGAATATTATGCTCGTTTCTGTAAGCGAAAGAACTGAAGAGATTGGACTTAGAAAAGCAATAGGTGCTAAACAGTCAGATATATTAATTCAATTTTTAATTGAGGCATTGATTTTATCTACAATTGGAGGATTAATTGGAACAACAACGGGATTATCAGGTGTTATTCTTTTATCTCTGATAACACCACTTCCTGCATCAGTAGGAATTACAACTACTTTTTCCACTATGATCATATCAGGATCAATAGGTTTAATCTTCGGCGTTTTACCTGCAAAAAGAGCTTCTAAATTAGATCCAATTGTTGCATTGAGAAGTTTATAAATAGAATTTATAATAATGCTCAATTTTTATAAATTAATTGAGATACTGGTGAGTCTTCAATCACTAGTAATAACAACAATGTTACCTGTATATATTCCACTACCTTTTATTTACAAATCTAGTAACAACTTTGAGTTGCCTATCACATGGCAAATTCCAACCATAATTTTATTAACACTTATATTTCATAAAAAAGTTGTTTTCAGAGCATTATCTATATATTTAATCTTGGGGTTATTTATATTTCCTGTTTTTCATCAAGGAGGATCAATAGGTTATTTGCTCACTCCTAATTTTGGCTATTTACTAGGGTTTTATCCATTAATAAAAATAATTGATATTTTAAATAATCGAAATAAAATAAACGTTGGAAACTTTTTAAAAAATGGATTTATAGCAATAGGTGCTATGCATTTAACTGGCATTTTTTACAACTTCATACAAATTATCTTCTACAGTCAATTTAATTTATTTTTATATAATTTAGGGAAATACTCATTAGGTAAGATTGGATATCATTTTTTAATGCTTTTTCCACTTTTATTACTTATTAAACCTATAGAAATTTTAAAACGTAGTAAATAATGATAAATAAAATACAAACAAAAATATATTTTTTATCTTTAAGTATTTTTATTGTTCTAATAGATCAATTT
>CACAQP010000006.1 GCA_902534685.1 uncultured Prochlorococcus sp. | reverse complement strand
TTATGTAAACAAACTACTATTAAATCAGGCGCCATTCTGGCAAAACCGTTAATTGATATTTATCTCAAAAATGATGAACTTAATGATCCTTTAATTACAAAAGATAGAATTGAATTAATGAATATAATCCGTTCTAAAGATTTAGATTTGATAATAGATTTAACTTTAAAAATTAATGCAATCCTGAAAAGCTTCTTTAAAAATATTCATCTTCAACTGGTAGATTTCAAGTTAGAGTTTGGTTATGATTTCAAAAATCAAATACTTCTTGGAGATGAGATAAGTCCAGACAATTGTAGATTATGGGATCTCAATCAGCAAAATGGTACAATTGTAAGTCTAGATAAAGATAGATTTAGAAATGATTTAGGTGGTTTAATTGAAGCTTATAGCGAAATTAACCGAAGAATAAACGAATTCATTTGACTTAATTTAATAATGATTCACTTTCTATAATTGAAAATACTATGAAAAAACATTTTTTTAAATTTAGAAGGATTTTTACAAATATTGCTTTTCCTCCATTAATTTTGATATCTAATCAGTCAGAACTTGTTGCAAAATACTTACCAAATGAATTTAAGCAATTAAATACAACCTTAGAAATAAAAAATATTAGTAATGACTTATTTCAAAGGGTTGATATAAAACAAGATAAAAAATTGTTTATTGCAAAAAACAAAGAAGAAAATAATCAAAAAAGTGTTCTCATATCAGAAATTATTATAGAAGGATGGGAAAATCATCCCGAAGGCAGGAAACTTGAATTGGCTGCATATGATTCAATGAGCATAAAGCCAGGGAGTATAGTTGATAATCAGACTTTAAAAAAAGATATAAATGCTATTTATGCTAGTGGTTGGTTTTCAGGAGTTAAAATAAAATCTCAAGATGGGCCATTGGGAGTGAGATTAATTGTAAATGTCGTTCCTAATCCAATTTTGAAGAAAGTTCAACTTAAATCAATAAATTCAGTAGTATCTGATGCATACATAGATAGTATTTTTAATAATTATTATGGAACAACTCTTAACCTTAATGAATTTCAAAATAAGTTAGAAATTATCAAAAAACGTTATCAAGATGAAGGTTATTCTTTAGCTAGAATAAATGGGCCTGATAGAATCTCTGAAAACGGAATAGTTACTTTAAATATTTCTGAAGGTATCATATCTGATGTGAAGCTAAGATTTCTGGGTTCCGATGGTGAACCTGTTGTAGATGGAAAACCAAGAAAAGGTAAAACAAAAGATTGGGTTATAAAAAGAGAGTTAAAAACAGAACCCGGATCCATATTCAACCGAAAAATTTTAGAAGCTGACATCAACAGACTATATGCAACATCATTATTTGATGATATAAATGTGTCTCTTGGTGCTGACAATTTAAATCCTGGGCAAGTAATAATTTTTTTAGATTTAAGCGAGCAGAGAACAGGATCATTAACTGGCGGCCTTGGTTATAGTAATAGTTCTGGCATTTTTGCATCAATTGGTTTGCAAGAAACGAATGCACTAGGTAGAGCATGGTCTACTAATTTCAACTTAAATTTTGGTGAATATTCAACAACCTATAATTTTTCTTTATCTGATCCATGGATTAAAGGGGATAAACATAAAACTGCTTTTAGAACAAATATTTTTCTGAGTAGAGATTATCCACAGGAATTTAAAAGTGAAAATAATGGAAGGATATACGCAGTAGATGATACGAGTACTTCAACCTCTGATACTTTTTCATCAGTTATTTTAGAAAAAACTGGAGGTGGATTTTCTTTTTCAAGGCCTCTTAATGGCGGAGATCCATTTAAGGTCGCTAAGTGGAGGGTCCTCGCAGGTATGAATTTCAAAGAAGTAAAGATGATTGATGGAAGTGGGAACAAAAAACCGTATGGCGATTTAACACCCACCACAGGAAATATAAGTGATATTGTCTGTATTGGATTTACTCCAAATGATGGTTCATGCCCTGAAGAAAATACATTGGTTAGTTTTATTGCGAGTACATCTAGAAATAATTTGAATAATTCTGTAAATCCAACTTCAGGAAATAAATTAAGCTTTGGGACTGAACAGTTTGTCTCTGTGGGGCAGAACTCTCCAACCTTTAATAGAATGAAAGCCTCTTATTCATATTTTGTACCAACAAAATGGATAAATCTAACCAAATCATGTAAGTCTAGTAATGCTTCTAGTGAAGACTGTCCGCAAGCTGTTGGTTTTCAATTTAAGGCTGGAACGATTCTTGGTGAATTGCCTCCTTATGAAGCATTCTGTATGGGAGGAACTTCTTCTGTTAGAGGTTGGGGATCTTGTGATTTGGCAGTCAGTAAAAGTTTTGTGGAGGGCACAGTTGAATATAGATTCCCTGTATGGAGAATGATATCAGGAGCTTTATTTGTTGATGCGGGAAGTGATTTAGGCTCTCAAAAAGATGTCCCAGGAAAACCTGGTAATTTATTGAAGAAATCAGGTTCTGGTTATTCGCTTGGGGGGGGCGTGGGAGTAAAAACTCCAATTGGTCCATTAAGACTTGATATTGCCAGTAAGGAACTAAGCGGAGATTGGAGATATACCCTTGGAGTTGGATGGAAATTTTAAGTGTTTACTTGGCCTTCTAATTATGATTCGTGTTATACCTTGGCTGGCGTTATTTCCAGAGAAGGCATAGGCTTACATAGTGGAGAAAAAACAAGAGTAAAAATTTCTTCTTATGAGAAAGAAGGCTATTATGTTTCTTTTAGGGATAAACCAAATGAGATTTTTAAGTTAAGTCAAGATTTAATTGGAAGTACGATGCTTTGTACGGCGGTTAAATTAGGGGGAAGAAATTTATATACTATTGAACATTTATTATCTTCAATGGCTGGATGTGGGTTAAGTTATATACATATTGAGGTTGATGGGAAAGAGATCCCTCTTTTAGATGGATCTGCAATTCAGTGGGTTAAAGAGTTTGAAGAAGTAGGGATAAAAAAAGCACCTAAACCAGATAATTTTTTTCGAGAGATTAATAAATCAATCATTTTAAATAAAGAAGGATCAGTCATAGCCGCGACTCCCTCTGAAAAAACTACCATTATTTCCACCATAAGCTTTTCCTATAAAGCAATTGGGAATCAAACTTTTGTGATTGATTTAAATCCAAAAAGTTTTGTTGAAATGATTGCTCCAGCACGAACATTTGGTTTTAAGGATCAATTTCAAGAGTTAAGTGAGCTTGGATTAATAAAAGGAGGAAGTTTGGAAAATGCCCTTGTTTGTGATGGTGATAATTGGGTTAATCCACCCTTAAGATTTGGTAATGAACCAATAAGACATAAAATTTTAGACTTAATTGGGGACTTGGCTTTGGTAGGGTTACCTAAGGCACAAATTTTAGTTTATAAAGGATCACACTCTTTGAATGCTTTATTGGCCTCATCACTAAAAAAATTAACTTTACCTTAAATTGTTTTGGAACAGAAATTATCCAGTGAAAATAATCAACTCTCTTCTGAGAATATACTAGGTTTATTACCTCATAGATATCCTTTTGCTCTTGTTGATAAGGTCATAGAGCATATCCCAGGGGAGAGAGCTGTTGCAGTAAAAAATGTAACTATAAATGAACCTCAATTTCAAGGACACTTTCCTGAAAGACCATTAATGCCAGGAGTCCTTATTGTTGAATCAATGGCTCAAGTTGGCGGTATAATTGTAACTCAGATGCCCAATCTTCCCAGAGGACTTTTTGTCTTTGCGGGAATTAATAATGTTAAATTTAGAAAACCTGTTGTACCCGGAGATCAATTGATAATATCTTGTGAGTTATTAAGTATTAAAAGAAAAAGATTTGGCAAGGTCAAAGGCGAGGCACACGTTAATGGTCAGTTGGTTTGTGCTGGAGAATTAATGTTCTCATTAGTTGATTAGATATATGGAGAATAAATATACTGAATCTAAGCCAATTTTTAGTGGTGTAAAAGTGCACCCAAATGCTTGTGTTGACTCCAGTGCGGAATTACATGATGGGGTTATTATTTCTCAAGGAGCTTTTGTAGGTCCTAATGTGACTATCGGGAAAGGAACTGAAATTGGACCGAATGCTGTTATTGCTGGAAGAACTCAAATTGGTATAAACAATAAAATTTTTCCTAATGTTTGTATAGGCCTTGATCCCCAAGATCTGAAATATAGAGGCGCCCCTACTGAAGTAATTATCGGAGATAATAATACTTTTAGAGAATGCGTAACTATAAATAAAGCAACTGATGAAGGGGAAAAAACTATTATTGGTAATAATAATTTATTAATGGCTTATACTCATATCGGTCATAATTGTGAACTTGGTAATAGGATAGTCTTGTCAAATAGCGTTCAAGTTGCAGGTCATGTAAAAATTGAAGATAAGGCTATTATTGGAGGCTGTTTAGGGATTCATCAATTTGTACATATTGGCTATTTAGCAATGATCGGGGGAATGACTAGAGTGGATAGAGACGTCCCGCCTTTTTGTTTAGCCGAAGGACATCCAGGAAGATTGAGAGGTTTGAATAGAGTTGGAATTAAAAGAAGTGGTTTAATGGAAAATAAGGATTTTGATTTAAAACTTTTGCAAAGTACTTGGAATTTGCTTTTTAAGTCCAATAATGTAATTTCTGAGGCATTGGATCTAGCAATAAAGGGTACTTTGGATTTTTCTTCAACAAAATTATGTGATTTTTTGAAAGATTCAATATCAAAAGAAAGACGTGGCCCAATGCCTTTGGTAAATGAATGAATAGAAAGATATTTATTAGTACTGGGGAAGTATCTGGAGATTTGCACGGAAGTTTGTTATCAAAAGCACTATTAGATGAAGCGAAAAAAAAATCTATAGATTTAGAAATTACCGGATTAGGTGGGGAAAGGATGAAGAAAGAGGGCGTAAAAATTCTTCAAGATACTACATCTATAAGTGCAATAGGCATTTGGGAGGCTTTACCCCTTATTATTCCAACAATAAGAATTCAAAGAAGATTTTATAAATTATTAAAAAAATACCCTCCAGATTGCTTAATTTTGATTGACTATATGGGGCCCAATATAAAAATTGGAACTAAATTAAAAAAATCCATAGTTAAAATTCCAATTTTCTACTATATCGCTCCTCAAGAATGGGCTTGGAGGGTTGGAAATAATACTACGACAAATTTAATAAATTTTTCTGATAAAATTTTTGCAATTTTCAAGAAAGAAGCAGCATTCTATAAAAAAAGAGGTGGAAATGTTTTGTGGGTCGGACATCCAATGATTGATTTAACGAAAAAACTCCCTCTAAAGAAAGATGCTAGATCTATGCTGAGCCTTCGCCATGATCAAAACATCCTACTTTTAATGCCCGCATCAAGACCTCAGGAATTGAAATATTTATTACCAACTTTTCTATTGGTGGCTAGAAAATTACAACAAAAATATCCAAGTTTAGTTATATATATTCCTTCCTGTAGGAAAGTTTTTGATGAAAGGTTCAAAAAGGCTCTCAGAAAATATCAAGTTAAAGGAGAAGTGATTTCTCAAAAAGATAATGCAAGATTAAAGCCTTATATTTATTCGCTTACAAAAATTGCTCTTTGCAAGTCTGGTACAGTTAATATGGAGTTAGCTTTATATGGAATACCGCAGATAGTTGGTTACAGAGTAAGCAGGATAACTGCTTTTATTGCTAAAAAAATTCTTAATTTCAAAGTACGATTTATTTCTCCTGTAAATTTGTTAGTAAATAAGTTAATAATCCCTGAATTTGTACAGAGAGAGTTTGACGAAAAAAAGATCTTCTATAAATCATGTCAAATGCTTGAAGGGAAGTCAGAAAAAATAAAAATTAAAAAAGGGTATGCTTTTTTAAAAAAAGAATTAGGTGAAGAAGGTGTAGTGCAGAGAGCTGCTAAAGAGATTATTAATTCTATTATTTGAACTTTATAATAAAAAGATGAAATATTTTTTACCCCTAATACTTGCTCTTTCAATATTAATTGCCCCACTAAGCACTCTCGCAGAAGAATTGATTCTTGCGGGAGGTTGTTTTTGGTGCTTAGAACATGATTTAGAGTCCTTAAAGGGGATAAATTTTGTACAAAGTGGCTATTCAGGGGGAGATTTACTAAATCCTACCTACGAAAATCATGAAGGACATCAGGAAGTGGTCTTGGTGGACTATGATTCGCAATTGGTAACTTTACCAGAGATACTTAGGCTCTATTTCAGAAATATTGATCCTCTGGACGGCAAGGGCCAATTTTGTGATCGTGGAGATTCTTATAGGCCAGTGATCTTTTTCAAAGATGAAACTGAGGAAAGTGATGCAATAAATGCAGTTGTTTCCGCCTCTAATGAATTGCGTGTGCCATTAGAAAAAATATCTGTAGAACTTAAATCAAAAGGTCAATTTTGGTTAGCTGAAGAATATCATCAGGATTTTGCTGAGAGAAATGAATTGAAATATAAGTTCTATAGATTCTCATGTGGGAGAGATCAGAGGTTGGATAAATTATGGGGAGATAACGCTAGATCAACAAATCTTTGGAATGAATGATTTAAATATTGTTATTTATTTTTAATCCATTGAACAAGAGTTTTAACTCCAAAACCGGTTGCACCTGATGGGTTAATTCCCTTATTCTTGTCAGTCCAACAAGTCCCAGCAATATCAATATGAGCCCATTTAATCTCCTTATCAAAGAATTCCTCTAAAAACAAAGCAGCAGTTATTGAGCCACCTGCTCTTGGACCTGTATTTTTCATGTCAGCTATATGAGACTTTAAACCTTCCTTATAAGATTTTTGTAAAGGCATTTGCCATAATTCTTCTCCAGACTGGGCTGATGCGGCTTTTAGGTCATTTGCTAGATCATCATTATTACTCCAGAATCCAGCTACATCATTCCCTAATGCAACTACAATAGCTCCTGTTAAAGTGGCGAGATCTATTATTGAATCTGGTTTTAAATTTGATGCGTAAGTTAAAGCATCAGCTAATGTGAGTCTGCCCTCTGCATCAGTGTTATTTATTTCAATTGTCTTACCATTAGATGCCTTAACTACATCTCCAGGATGTACTGCAGATCCATTTATCATGTTTTCGCAAGATGCCACAATAAAATGAATTTCTAATCCCTTTGGTTTTATTGCTCCAAGTGCTTTTGCTGCTCCTAAAACTGCAGCGCTTCCGCCCATATCATATTTCATCATTTCAATTTGAGATGCTCCTACTTTCAGATTGTATCCTCCCGAATCAAAGGTTAAACCTTTCCCAACAAGCGCAATCTTTTCTTTAATAGCCCCCTCTGACTTCAAAGTAAGATGTATAAATTTAGGATCTAGATCAGAGCCTTTTGCTACAGCTAAATATGCACCCATTCCTAAATCTTCACAATCTTTTGCCTCTAAAATTTTTACTTCCAAACCATGATCTTTAGCTATTTGAGAAGCTTGTATAGACATTTCCTGAGGCGTAAGACTATTTGGAGGGGCGGCTACAAGTTTTCTAGCTAGTTCTACACCTTCACATATTTGGGCTGTCTCTTCAAAGCTAATATTCTCAAATTCTTTTAAACTTAGAAACTCTATTTCTTTAAGAACTTTCTTTTCATCTCTTTTCTTATTGAATCTATTGTCCTTATAGGCAGATAATCTGACTGACTCTGCTAATTGATTCATTTCTAGTACTGAATTTATAAATTCCCAAGGTAGCAAGATACTGATTTTTTCGTTTTTATCAACTGTTTTCCTAATTAGATTTCCTACAGAGTTTTCTATATCACTTTTATTTAGTTCCTTCGATTTGCCAAGACCGACTATGATTAAAGTCTCTAATTTTTGATCTAAAAATTCAAAGTTTAAAGTTTTTCCTTTTTCTCCTTTAAATTTTTTTTGAGTAACTTTTTTTAGTAATAATTTTGGGTCAATAACAAATTTTATATTTTCAAGTTGGCTTGATATTTCTTCCTCTAAAACTCCAAAAATTAATGAAGTACCTTGCCAGTTATCTAGATTTTTTTGGAATGTGGAAAATTGCATTTGTTAAATGGATTTAATTAATTTTTAATTGTTTGTGAAAGTAGTTGCCCACCTATCTCGAGTTTCTTTATTAAAAGGTGGTAACCATAAATATATCAGTTGCTGTTCTAATTTACGTCTTAATTTTACTTCTTTAGGTACATCTAAGAAGAAACGAATATCTTGGTGACTAGAGAGTTTGTTATGAGCTAGGGCTTCTTTATAGTTCATGAGGTAATTTTTACAGTCATGTTCTCCCTTCCATCTTTTATTTGCTGAATTTGTTTCTCCTATATAAAGGATTATTTTAGAACTCTCCATCGAGTCAATTACAAAATACATTGCTGGCCCATCGTGTATATATTGATTGGTTCTCCAAAAGTTCAATGATAATGGCTGCAAGGAAAACGGATCAATTTTTCTTTCATCGGAAATTGTATTTATAGGAAGACTTGTTTGGTGCAAAGTATTGTTGTGAGTATCTTTTGAAATTTTGAATTGGTGATTATATATTCTATCTCTCCATTCAGTTAGGATTTCGCCTTTGATTTTTAGATTATTTGAGTGTTGAAAATTAATTGATGTATTTACATTTGAATCAAATAATTCAAATTGTCTATTTTGGGTTGAAATATTATTTACGTTAAATTTTTCCAATATTTATGAAACATGTATACTAAATTTAATTCTGAAAAAATATAAATCAAAGAATTATTTATAAACTAAAATTTATTAATCTTCTAATCAATTTAAAAGATTCTTGTTATCTTGTAGTTGAGCCTTAATCTGCGAAGTAAAAAAATAGAAATGGGATTCTTTGAGTCAGACATCGTTCAAGAAGAAGCTAAAAAGCTTTTTACAGATTACCAAGAACTTATGAAACTTGGTTCTGATTATGGAAAATTTGATAGAGAAGGGAAAAAAATGTTTATAAAAAAAATGGAATCACTTATGGATCGTTATAAAGTTTTTATGAAGAGATTTGAATTGTCTGAAGATTTTCAAGCAAAAATGACAGTAGAACAATTAAAAACACAGTTAAGTCAATTTGGGATTACTCCTGATCAAATGTTTGATCAAATGAATAGAACCTTAATAAGAATGAAGGATGAACTTGATAAAACTTCTTAAAGTTAACGGTTAAAGCTTCATGACAAATAATTTAAAATTGCCATCATGGCTGTCAAGAGGAATAGAAGAATATTTTCCAATTAAGGGAACAGATCAAACCTTTTCGGAGATAATCGATCATGCGAAAAAAAATAATAAAAAATTAAGGGTCAAACTCGGCATCGATCCAACTGGAACCGATATTCATCTTGGGCATAGCATATTGTTTAAAAAACTTAGGGCATTCCAAGACAATGGACATATTGCAGTTTTAATTATTGGGGATTTTACTGCTCAAATTGGAGATCCGACCGGAAAAAACAAAACAAGAGTTCAGTTATCGGAAAAACAAGTTAAAGATAATGCAAAAACATACTTAACCCAACTAGGGATGGGAAAGCCAGCCAATGAATCTATTTTAGATTTTGATTCAAAAGATAGAATAGAAATTAGATATAACAGTGAATGGTTAAAAGGATTAAATCTTAATTCGATAATTGAATTAATGGGGAGTGCAACAGTTAGTCAAATGCTAGCTAAGGAGGAATTTAATAAAAGGTACACTTCGCAAGTCCCAATTGCTTTGCATGAATTCTTATATCCACTATTACAAGGTTACGATTCAGTAATTGTTCAATCAGATATTGAGCTAGGAGGCACAGATCAGAAATTTAATATTGCAATAGGAAGAGACCTACAAAGGCATTTTAAACAAGACCCTCAATTTGGTGTTCTGCTGCCAATTTTGACAGGTTTAGATGGAATTAAGAAGATGAGTAAATCTGAATTTAACACTGTCGGTTTAACTGAAGATCCTCTTTCAATGTATTCAAAATTAGAAAAAGTACCCGATAATATAATACCCACCTATTTTGAATTACTTACTGAATTAGATTTAAGTTTTCTGGAAAACTCAAATCCTCGTGAATTACAGAGAAGAATGGCTTTAGAAGTTACTACTTTATTCCATGGGACCGAAGAAGCACAAAAGGCGCAATCAAACTGCGAAAAATTATTCCTTGGACACAAAGAAAAAGTTGGAGAAATTCCAGAGATTTCTTTAAAAGAAGTAGTTTTTCCAGTAAAGTTTTTCTACTTATTAAGTGCTCTAAAACTTTTCAAATCTAGCAGCGAATCCAAAAGATCTATTAAAGGTGGGGGTGTAAAAATTGATAGTCAGAAAATAATAAATCCTGATTTGATTTTTAATTCAAAAAATGATTTGGAAGGGAAAATTTTGCAAATTGGAAAAAAAATAATTAAGAGGTTTGAAAACTGAAAATTTGATGAATAACAGATTTAATTCGGAGGATAAAATAATATTGGCAATTGATGGATTAGATGTAAGTCAAGCAAAATTACTTTTGGAAAAATGTCCTAATATTAAATGGGTTAAAGTTGGTTTAGAACTTTTTGTTAGGGAAGGTCCGAGGGTTATTGAAATATTAAAAGGTTTAAATAAAAAAATTTTTTTAGACTTAAAATTTCATGATATTCCTAATACCATGCGAGCAGCATGTTTCCAAGTTTCAAAATTAGGGGTTGATATAATTTCTATTCATGCTTCAGCAGGTTTAAAAGCTCTTAAGGATTCGAAAAAAGCATCTTTAGAAGGAGCCACCTCAGTTAGTGTAAAACCTCCATTGGTTATAGGAATAACTGTTTTAACAAGCTTTTCTCTTAAAGATTTTCAAACTGATCTTGATAGAAATAATTCAATTGAAGAAAATGTATTGAGACTTGCAAAGTTGTCTTTTGATGCCGGATTAGATGGATGTGTTTGTTCCCCTTGGGAGGTAAAAATGTTGAGATCTATTTATAAGGGTAATTTTCAACTTATTACACCAGGTATCAGATTAAATGTTGATAATAAAGATGATCAAAATAGAATTATGACTCCTTATGAAGCGATAGATAATGGCGCTTCTAAATTAGTCATTGGTAGATCAATTTCAAAGGCTATAGATCCTAATAAAGCTCTAATAGAAATATTTAAATCTATTGATTATGATTAATTTTGGATTCTTCTCCCTTAAGCAATCTTGTTATATTTGTTCTATGTTTCCAGATTACTAATAATGCCACAATTAAACTTATAAAAAAGTATGAGTGCAAAAATTTACCTAGATAAAAAAACATAAAAATAGGAAGTAGTATTGCAGCTGAAATACTGGATAAAGAAACAAATTTAGTTTTTGTTAGAACTATTAAAAAAATGCCAAGAGATGCGAGTCCAACTTTCCAAGAAAGAGCTAAAAACATACCTAATCCAGTAGCAACAGCTTTCCCTCCTTTACCTCTAAGCCATATTGGCCAAATATGTCCTGAGATTGCGGATATCCCTGCTATTACCTCTATTAATCCCTGATCTGTATAATATTGAGCAATTTTTACAGCAATAAGGCCTTTCCCAACGTCAATAATAAACACAAAAAGTGCTGGCCATTTCCCAACATTTCTTAAGACATTTGTGGCACCTGTAGATCCAGAACCCATAGTTCTTAGATCTATATTTTTGAGATATTTTCCAATTAAAAAGCCTGTCGGAAGTGATCCTAAAAGATAACTTGTAAAAATTATTAAGATATTCATAAACCTTAGTTTAGTTCAAGATCATCGTAAATTTCATTATCTGAACCAGCAAATGCAACCCATAATGGGAATTGAAGTATTGGAATTTCAACAGAAGTTTCTGCAGCATCAATGATAATAAATGGCAATTCTTCATTGGCTTCTAATCTATCAGCTCTTTCGATGACACCTTCAGGCCTTTCAAACAGGACAATCCCACTATTAGGTCCAAAGTCATCCCTTGTTAGACCAAGTGAATCTTGAAGAATTCTTCTCCATTCACCTAATCGTTCAGGCTGCGAAGCTAAAATAAGAGTCTGAAATTGATCTCCATATAATTCGCCAAGAATAGATATTAGGCCAGCCGATAACAAGGCATTTTTTTGTCGAGAACCTCTACTTTCAAGAGAACCTCTTCCGCCCATGTTAAAGAACCAATCATCCATAATTTCTATATCTGAGGAATCAAGACTCCGTCTTAATTTCCAAGGTTCTGCATAAAAGTCGGGTTGTTCTGTGAAACTTTTAAAGCAACTTTTTATAATCTCTTCATCTGGCTTAAATGTTTCAGAAAGAGCAGGAACATTAACTACATTATTTGTGCTTTTGTTTTGCTTTTTTTCATCAAGGGGAGAAGGCTTTACGATTATTGGTTGAGAAACTAATTCAAGTTTCTCTACGTTTTGTGAAAGATTCTGCAAAGCTCCAGTTAAGTACTCTTGAAAGCCTTTAACTCTTTTAGCAATATTATCTGACTGTCCTTTAAAATTAGACTCAATATCTTTTTCTATTTCATTTTTTTTTGTTTCTAACTCTTTTATTTCTTTAACTAAAGAGTCTTTTTTTGAAACGAGATCTCTAAAAATTTCATTAGAAATTTCATCAAAAGATCTAGTTGATTTATCGTTTTTTGGTTTAATATTTTTATTTTGAGTTGAATTTTTCTTACTAATTTGTTTTGTTTTATCATCTGAAATTGACTTATCTATTTTTAATTCCTTTTCAGGATTATTGTCGGAAATTTCTGTATTGGTCATTTAAATAATTTTGATGATTTGGCAAAGTATGAATTTTAAGAATTTTTAATTTCCAGGGAGTCAACTTTTTTCATGAGCTCATCTTTTAATTGCTTTGGATTAAATAAAATTGGTAATAAATGAGGGCTGGACTTTTCTCTAAAATAAAAAATACCTGGGATTATAGGAAAAAAGAATTTCCATGATATCCAGTTCTTGAATGGAAAAGTTCTAATCTCTTTCCCTAATTGTAAAACTATAAAATCATCGTTTGTTATTTTTATTCTTAAGGTGAATGACTGAAGTAATAAAAAAAAGCTAAAAGAAGCAAAAACTATTGTTGGCAAAGAACCAATATTCAAAAACAAAAGCATAAAACTTAAAACAATTAGGATTATTGGCAACTGAAATGAAGGAGATATTATCACTGGATCTTCTTTTTTTGATTTAGTGTTAAACATAGAAATCATCCAAATAAAATTTGCGTTAGTAATACATCCATTAAAGATACAGTAACGAGAGTCATTACAACTGCACCTGTTGTACTTGTTCCAACTTCTTTTGGACCTCCTTTGGTGGTAAGTCCATATCCACAAGCAATGATTGAAATAAGTAATCCGAACACTACAGATTTTATTAACATTGAAGTCAAGTCTGCACTGGTTAAACTTACATTACCTGATCTTACAGATGTCCAAAAAACTATTGGAGGAACTTTATAAAAAATTGTGCTCCAAATTTGTCCACTCCATAAAGCTACAGATAAAAACAAAAGACACTGTATTGGAGACATTATTACCATCGATAGTAACCTTGGGACTACCAAATATTGGACTGGTTCGGTCCTTAACATAGTTATTGCCTCAATTTGTTCTGTGACTTTCATAGTGCCCAGTTGAGCAGCATAGGCAGTTGCAACCTTTCCAGTCATTAAAGTAGCAGTTAGAAGAGGAGCCATTTCTCTTGCCATGCCTACTGCTAATAGACCTCCAATTTCGCTTGAAACCCCCATACTTGTAAGTTGTGATGCAACTTGAATATTAAAAACTGTACCTGCGGCAATTCCTGTAATTAATACAATTAATAAACTGCCAGGACCTGACTCCATAAGTTGGTCAAAGAGATCATTTTTGGAAATTTTACCCTTAAAGATAAAATTTATTGCTTGCCCGCCAATGACTAAGCTGCTTAGAAGTCTTTTGAAAAAATTAAGGTAATACATATCTTTATATTAGTTTGTAATTAATTTTCGATCCCATTTTCTCATTATTAAAAGACCAATTATTACCAATATTGAGGGTATAAAACCAATACATAATCTAATAGTTAATTGTGCTGAGTAGCATTGTTCAATAATATTTAGACCATCTTTATCAACAAAGCATGATTGATAACCTGATATATACAATAAAAATCCTAATAATTGAACACTAAACGCAATACCTATCTTCTGAATAAGTACCATCCAAGCAGTATATAATCCTGCTGGTTTCTCTGGGTCTTCGTCTATTGCATCAGGAAGTAGTGACCATGGGATAAGAAAAGCAGTTGAAGCTCCAATGCCAATAAGACAGATTATGAAAATTAAAAGGATGAACAAAATTATATTTCCTGAATTTAGAAATAAATTATCCTCAACTCCTGAAATTTTTGATAATGAAGGTAAAAATAAAGCTGCTGTACATGAAATAATCCACATAATCGCTCCATAGTTTAAAGCTGAAATCCTATCCAATTTATTTGATACTCTAGTCCATATTTGTAAACCCACTAAAGCGCTAATTTGGAAAGGTATCGGGATCCACTTCGCAATATATGTTGGTACATTCAGTACATCTTCTACATATATTAAAGCTACAGTTTGCATCAATTGTAAGGCGCACCATAGAAGAATATAAAGCGTAATAACTTTTAGAAATTTTTTATTTCTGAAGATTCTTCTGAACTGCAGTGTTATAGCTTCCACTTTTCCTGAGGGCTTTCGTGCTTTTTTTGCAAATGGAGCCAATCCCCAACAAGAAATTAATGTGGCGGCAACTGCAATAAATCCACTTATTTTACCCATTAAAAAATATTCATTATTTGCTGATCCTTCAGAACCTAATACAACTCCAGCAATTATTAAACCAGTTAGTCCTGCAATTATTGAGCCAGTAAATCTAGAAGCGTTTAATCTTGTTCTTATTGCTGTTTTTTCAGAAATTTCAGTAGATAGAGCTGCAAAAGGAAGATTAATACTTGTATAAGCAGTCATTACGACTATAGAAATTATGGCATAGTATATAGTTTTGGTTAGCACGGATCCAGTGGGTGTCCACCATATCGCAGCTAAAGAGAAACCAAGAGGAACAGATGCTGCTACCATCCAAGGGATTCTAGGCCCCCATCTTGATTTGGTTCGATCACTTAACCATCCAATTAATGGATCATTTACTGCGTCCCATATTTTTATTAACATTAATAATGAACCTGCAATTATTACTGGTAAACCAGCAGATATAAAGAATCTGAACAGAAAAAAACCAAATTGCGTCGCTACTAAACCTGTGCCTGCATCTCCTAGCCCATAAGAGAACATTAATCTTGTTGTTGATCTAGTAATATTTTTTTTCGAGTGTGAATTTTCCAATCTTTTTACTTTGTTGATTGTTTGATAATGTATTATTGCAATGGTAATTCTATTACTTAATGCGGGCGTGGTTTAGTGGTAAAACCTCAGCCTTCCAAGCTGAAGATGCGGGTTCGATTCCCGCCGCCCGCTTTTAGAATAAATTGTTTTTTGTCCCAAATACTTCCTCTGAAATTATTAATAAAGAGCTTCTACTTTTTATTGAAACAGATTTTTCATTAGTAGTTAAGGGTTTAAAAATCTCGGACATGCTTGTGTCAATAACTTTTAACCAATTATATTTACATTTCGGTAAGGAGAAATCGATACTTTTTGAATATGCATTTAACCCTATCCAGACCAGCGGATTAGCATTGCCTTTGTTGATGCTAAAGGCAACTGTGTGAGACCAACTACTCCAATCGGGTTTATCTAACTTTGTTCCATGCCAATGATATCTTGGAATATTTTCATTGGTTTGATTATTAGGGAAGAATGATGGATTAAAAATATTTATTAGTTTTTTTCGGATTTTTATAACGTATTTAAAATATTCTAATAATTCCAAATCTTGTTGACCATGTTCCCAATTCATCCAGCCCAATAAATTATTTTGGCACCAAGAATTATTGTTACCGCCTTGTGACCTTCCTATTTCATCACCCATAAGTATCATTGGAACACCTTTAGATATAAGTAAACTAAGAATAAGATTTTTTTGTTGTCTTTTTCTTAAATCATTAATTAATAAGTTTGTAGTTGGTCCCTCTAAACCTTGATTCCAAGAATTGTTATGGTTATCACCATCTCTATTTTGTTCTCTATTGGCAAAATTGTGTTTTCTATTGAAAGTTACTAAATCTTTTAGAGTGAATCCATCATGTGAAGTAATAAAATTTATTGATTTTGGGAAAATATTATTTTCTTTGTAAATAGATGGGGAACCTTTTATTTTATCGCTCATATTCCAAGCTGTATCTTTATCCCCCTTCCAAAATCTCCGCAAGTCATCCCTAAAATGACCATTCCAAGTGAAAGTATTATTAGATGGGAAATCACCTAATTTATATAAACCTCCACAATCCCATGGCTCACTTATGAACTTGATATCAATAAGTTCTGGTTCACATTCTATATCGTCAAAAATCGGAGGATTATCAAGCGGTGAAAGATTTTCTCCTCTTGATAGGGCAATTCCTAAATCAAATCTAAAACCATCAACTCCTAATTCACTCGCCCAACATTTTAATGATTCAATTATTAGTTTTCTAACTAATCCTCTGTTTGCTGCAATAGTATTACCACATCCGGAGACGTCCTGATAATTTTTATCTTTTCCAATAAAGTAATAAAGATTTTCATCTATACCTTTCCAAGATATTGCTGGCCCATTTGAATCACCTTCGGAAGTGTGATTATATACAACATCTAAGACGACTTCAATATCTGCTTTATGACATTCCTCAACAAATCTTCTAAATTCCTCTCTATTCTTTTTGGCGGATTCATTCGAAAGATATTCAAAATGTGGCGTGAACCAATTGATTGGACTATAACCCCAAAAATTTTTAAGACCATTTGGGGCATCAGTAGGATCAAAACAAAAAATTGGAAGTAATTCAATTGTTGTGATACCGAGTTCTTTGAGATATGGAATTTTTTTTTGAAATTTCTTAAAACAACTTTCATCTTTATCAGTTGATTCAGTGAAAGCTTTGATATGGAGTTCATAAATAATTGTTTCTTCCCAAGAATGTTTTGGTCTTGGATAGTCCTTAAAATTAAATAATTTTCTATCGCAAACAACGCTTTTCAGGCATGAATTGGTGTTGTCATGCGTTTTCAATGCATTTTTTCTTTTATAACATCCCCATCCAGTAATACCCCTTGAACATGGATCAAGTAAAACTTTGTTTTCGTAATTATTATTTATCCCATTATTTTTTTGTTTTATTCTAAAAGCATAAATACAACCTTCATTAAGATTTTTTATTTCCACATGCCAGTAAGGACCTGTTTTATAGTTCTGATCTAATTTCAATATAGTTTTTGGAGAAATAGAGTCTTCTTTATCAAAAAATAAGATCTCTACATATTCTGCATTTGTAGCTATGAGAGAAAAATTAACTCCTTGTGAAGTTAGAGAACTTCCCAAAGGAAATGGTTTACCTTTATTGATATGAGTCACTTTCTCTCAATCATTGATTAGTAAAATATTGGGATAATTTATTCAAATTACTGTTATTTAAATAATAGATGCAAAATTACAAAAAAACTCAAATTTTAGGTTTCACCAATCAACTTCATCAAATATTGGAAAATATTAATTTTCATAATTATTTTAATTTATTCATCCATCTCCTCAGTGAATCGAACGATTTTAAGAAGAAGTATAGTCATGATAAAACTATGTTTTTCTTGATTTCAAAATATAAATTATGTTTTTTCATGTGATGAGAAGGAAATATATCTGAAAATTAATAAAACATAATAAATAGCTCAAATTCTTAACTTTATTTCTCTTTAACATTTTTTCTTTGATAAATAAAGTTAGATTTTTTAAGTATAAATCAAGTGCTACCAGTCGTTTTGACTGCTTTATAGTTAAAGAAGCTGATTTTTTATAAGAAAAATACGCGGCTACAAAAATAAATAATTTTGCTAAAAATGTCCCTAGGATTTGTATAAAGCTTTGCGCCGCCGGCATTTTCGGTTGCCGTATTTGTATTTGCTCCATAGGATATGTAAGTTCGAGGTTTTTAAGGCTTGAATCAAACACTTGTCTTTTAATCTCTGCTTTACAAACAATTCAATGAACAAAGCTGATTTAGTAAATCTTGTTGCCGCTCGTACAGAGCTCACAAAAACGGATGTTTCTTTAGTTGTTGATGCAACTATTGAAACTATTGTAGATTCAGTAGTGGAAGGCAAAAAAGTCTCCTTACTAGGATTTGGTTCTTTTGAGCCAAGGGATCGTTCTGCAAGACAGGGATTAAACCCTAAGACAGGCGAAAAAATAGCAATACCTGCTAAAAGAGTTCCAACATTCTCTGCAGGTAAACTTTTCAAGGATAGAGTTCAAGGGTAATCTTTTCGCTCTATTTCCTCACTTAATACCAAGATGCTCTCTTAGGGCATCTTTTTTTTATTGGAATAAAATACTATTAGCTTGATATTCAAAACTCTTTACATAGCATCCAAAAATTTGAAATTTTAACAAGTAATGAAATATTTAACTATTTTTTTTATTAAATTTTTGTTGTTTTCAAATTTTGTTATGGCAGAAACAATACCAACAAAATCTAATATTTTAAAAAATTCTAGTGATTGTATTAAAGATTCTCAAACCCAATTTTGTAAAGAGTTGATTTCTGAAATAGAAAAACTTCAAGTAGTAGTATTTGATCAAAATAGATTTAAATGCCAATCTAGTTTATTGGGTTTGCAGTCGGAAATTATTGCAGCATATTATTTAAAAAATTTCTTAAATAAGAGAATTTCATTGATGATTCCCTATGTGATTAAAAATTGTTAATTATTAAAATAATTTATTTTTTTAGAATATTATAAATTTGTTATTAAATTTGTAATGGTAAAAGGTTTCTCAGATAATGAAGTTAACAATGTTTCTGAAATAAAAAATTCAAAAAAAGAAAAAAAAGGCTTAGCTGCTTTTCTTAAGGGAAAAAAATTCACTTACACTTTGCCAGGTAAAAAACAAATTAATATTTTCGGATCATTAGTACTAGGCTTGAACATAATTTTAATACTTTTAGTAGTTTTGTATCTTAATAATCAAAAATTCCATGACTTTGTTTTTAATGTTGGTCGTTAAATATTTTTAGATCGAATAATATTTTTAAATGATATATTTAAGTTTTAGAAATCCCTATGAAGGTAGTTAATTTAGTTTTTCAGGTATTTTATTTGTTCGTAACTCTTCTATTTTTGATATATTTTCTAACAGGTTATGACTCTGCTTTTGAGGCAGACCAAAATTGTCATTCATATCTTTCAAGTTACTATAACTCATCTGTAAATTATGGTTGTGATCATGATACTGAGACACATCAGTGGATACTTTACGAGTCAAATGAAGACAAAGAACCAGCTAAAATTATTAAGAAATTTAGGTACAAATTTTTATAACTCAAATTTTTTATAAAAAAACTTCGCACTTAATATGGTTATTATTGCGGTAATTGTGAAAGTGAGATATTGATATATGCTTCCTTCTAAGTAAATTTTATTTTTATAAAGCGGATAATCTATGAAAGATCCTAATGTTCCCCAAATTATTACCCATATAGAAATATATAGAATAACTTTTATTGGATTAGATTTTTTTTCATCCATTTTAATTGATACCAAAAATTGAAGAAGTCACAGGTCTGCCGCTAAAAACCAACTCGGTTAATATGAGCATTAAGAATCCGATCATAGCGGCTCTACCGTTCACAAGCTCAGCGCTGCTATTAAATCCAAAAACATTCTTTACTTCATCCCCCTGATTGTCTACCCATTTTGAGTATTCGTTATCAGTTGATGGTGTATTAGTTAAACCATCAATTTGATTTTCTATTGGAGAGTCGTTTTCTTGCATAGTTTTTACATATTTTAATAGTTTTAAAACTAATTTATTATGAAATTAAACTCGAAATTATAAAAAAAATTAAGACAAAAATTATTATCCATAAAAATTGTAATTTCAAAATTAATTGACAAATTAATTTGATTTTTCCTTTAGTGCAATTATCTCCTGTCGCATTGATTATTGGCTTTTCAATAATTTCATTCTTATATTTACTTTCCCCTCCCAATTTGATACCAGAAATATAGGCAAATATAGCTTCTGAAATGCCAGCATTAGGCGAATCATATTTTTTACCATCAAGATAGCTTTTTTTTATAATTGATCCATATTCATTAACTTTTGAGCTAACTAAAGGTAATGTGATTAAAACTAATCTTGAAGGGACAAATGTAAAGATATCTTCGATTTTTGCGCTGAAAAAACCTAAATATCTAAAGTAATCATATTTGTAACCTATCATTGAATCCAAAGTACTAATGGACTTATAAGAAAAACCAAGTGACAAAGGTCCTGGAAGAAAAATTGAAAACTTCATAAAAATAATTCCAATAAAAATCCAAAATAATGGCCCGAATATTCCATCAACAGAATTTTCAGTAAGACTCTCAGTAGTTGATCTCAGGAGATGTTTTATAGAAGATGAACTTACATCCCTACTTACTATTCTTTGCACTTTCTCTTTAATAATTCTTTCATTTTCTTCATTAACTTCTTTGCGTTCTATTAGTTCTGCAATCTCTTTCACACTTGAAATAAGTCCCTTAGTAGCAAAACAACTTGAAAGTCCAAAAAAAATTAACAATCCAACAAAAAAATGATTTCTTGATTGCACATAACTTAGTTCTATCAATTTTCCAAAACCAAAACTCATTCCAATAGTGGATACAGCTACGATGAAACCTCCCCAAAATAATATATTTTTATTTTCTCCAAAATTATTTATGTGGTAATCAGATATTTTTTTTATGTAAAAGCCAATTACTTGAACTGGGTGGATTAAGAATTTTGGATCGCCGATCAATAAATCAAAACCAATTGATCCAAGAAATATTAAAAATAAATTTATTTCAGCCAACTGAACATCGAGCGCAGACCCTTACCCACTTTTTCAATTTCATGTTTTGAATTCTCTTCTCTTAATTTTGTCATTAAGGGTTTGTTTTTATCACATTCTTCTACAAAATTCTTAGCGAAAGTTCCATCTTGAATATCCTTTAGAATTTCCTGCATTTCTTTCTTTGTATCACTATTAATAAGTCTTTTACCACTTACATAATCTCCATATTCTGCAGTATTTGAAATGGAATCTCTCATTTGAGATAAGCCTCCCTTCACCATTAAATCAACAATAAGTTTAACTTCATGTAAGCATTCGAAGTAAGCAAGCTCGGGTTGATATCCTGCCTCTACAAGAGTTTCGAAGCCTGATTTGACGAGTTCTGATAATCCTCCGCACAAAACGGCTTGTTCGCCAAACAAATCAGTTTCTGTTTCTTCTTTGAAGTTTGTTTCAAGAATCCCAGCTCTCGTTCCGCCAATCCCTTTAGCGTAAGACATTGCCAATGATCTTGCATTTCCGGAAGAATCCTGCTCTACTGCGAACAATGCTGGAACTCCTTGACCATTCTGATATTCCCAACGAACAGTATGTCCAGGTCCTTTAGGGGCAATCATTACAACATCCACAAAACTAGGAGGTTTGATAAGACCGAATCTTATATTGAAACCATGAGCAAAACTTAGTATTTTCCCTTCTTTTAAGTTTGGTTCTATTTCTTTAAGGTAAACATCTTTCTGAAACTCATCGGGGAGGAGAATCATAATCCAGTCTGCTTTTTCGCAAGCTTCAGAAACGCTAAAGACTTGTAGACCATCGCTAACAGCTTTGCTTTCAGACTTACTTCCTTTATATAATCCAACAATTACATCCATACCGCTATCTTTAAGATTTAGGGCATGTGCATGACCTTGTGATCCATATCCAATAATCGCTATTGTTTTATTATTTAAAAGACTTAGATCTGCATCTGTGTCGTAAAAGAGTTGGGTCATTAGTTGTAGCTTCTTTGCATTTGATAATAAATATTTTAGACATTAAGGTGGCAATAAACCAAAAAATTTATTAATTTAAAAATTAAAATTAAAATATTTATTTAGAAAGTTTAAGACTGATTTGCTTCGCTTGGGTGTGTAATTACTCTATCAATTAATCCATAATTTTTTGCTTCTTCCGCACTTAGAAAATAATCTCTATCAGTATCCTTTTCAATTTTCTCAAATGATTGGCCTGTCATATCTGCCATAGACATATTTAACATATCTTTAATTCTTAAAATTTCCTTGGCTTCTATTTCAATATCACTTGCTTGGCGTTGAGATGTCCCTCCTAAGGGTTGATGAATCATGATTCTGCTGTGGGGCAAAGCAACTCTTTTACCTTTTGTACCAGCGGCCAATAGGAATGCTCCCATTGAGGCCGCGAGGCCTACGCATATGGTTACTACATCACTTTTTACGTATTTAATAGTGTCATAAATTGCCAAGCCAGCAGTTACTGATCCTCCTGGGCTATTTATATACAGATAGATAGGTTTGGAATTATCATCAGAATCTAAATAAAGCATTTGTGCAACAAGGCTATTAGCAATACCATCATTCACTTCTTGTCCAAGAAAAAGAATTCTTTCAACACCTAATCTTGTGTATATATCGACCCATCTTTCGTATTGACTTCCAGGAAGTCTGTAAGGCACGCTTGGAGTTCCTATTGGCATGATTTTAAAAAAGTTTTGTGAGTGTTAAATTTTATTTGGTAGATCTTTTTGACTTGTGAGTATTCTATCGATAACTCCATAATCTAGGGCTTCTTGTGGGTTGAGATAACTCATCCTGTCAGAGTCTTTTGAGAGTTCTTCGATGGTCTTTCCAGTATTACGAGATAAAATCTCCAGCATTGATTTTTTATTTTTCAAAACTTCCTCAGCTCTTATTTGGATATCGGTCGCTTGACCTCTTGCTCCGCTTATAGGTTGATGCAAAACAATAGAAGCATGGGGAAGAGCGGCTCTTTGTCCCTTAGTTCCAGATGAAAGAATAACTGCAGCAGTCCCCATTGCTTGTCCTATACATATCGTGTGTACTGGAGGCTTAATGTAGCTTATTGTATCGCAGATAGCGAAAGCTTCAGTTTCAAAACCTACTGCGTCACCTGTGTACCAACTTGTCCCAGTTGAATTGATATAGAAATAGATTGGTTTTTCTGGATCCTCAAACTCTAAATAAAGAAGTTGAGCAATGATTAGCTCAGTAACATCCATTCCTAGTTGTCTTTTCGCATCATCATCTGAAAATAATGGTAAACCAAGATAAACAATTCGCTCTTTCAGTAAAAGAGAGGGGAGATCTGGGGGCGGGGTCCTCATAACGGTGTTTTCGCCGTAATAAGGAGCAGATACAGTCATTTGTATCACAAAATTAAGATTAAATTGATTCTAGCTAGATTTAGCCCTGTGTCGCTGGTGATTTAAAAGATTTGTTTGACTCAGGATTATTTATTAGTTTTCCAAAGACCATTCTTCCTGTAGGAGTTTGTAATGCTCCAGTGATGACAATATCTAATCTGCTCCCAACAAAATTCTTTGCCTCATCAATAACAACCATTGTGCCGTCATCTAAATATCCAATACCTTGCATTTTTTCTTTGCCTTCTCTCACGATTTTTATATTAAGTGACTCGCCTGGTTGTACTTCTGGCCTTAAAGCAATAACCAAATCACTCAAATTCATAACTTTTAATTCTTTAACTTCAGCGATCTGGGAAAGATTATAATCAGCTGTAATTAAAGTTCCTGTCATATCCTCAGTAATTTTAAGGAGTTTTTCATCTACCCCATTACCTTCATACTTTGTTGGGTTTATTACAAGTCTTCTTCCATATAAATCTCTTAATTCTTTTAATAACTTGAGACCTCTTCTGCCTTTCGACCTTTTTTCATTAGTGCTTGAGTCAGCTAAAGTTTGTAATTCATCAATTACACTTTGAGCAACAATTAATTGCCCTTCCAATAAGCCGCAATTTAATAGACCATTGATTCTTCCATCAATGATTACACTAGTATCTAGAATTTTTGGACTTGCAGCAGGGAGAATTCCTTCATTGACTAGATATGCATCAGTGTTATTTGGATTGAATAATCTCAATAATGTCCTTCCATGGGTATCTGCCAACTTATAACCAAGCACACCAAAGAAAATGTTGCTTAATATAGCTGCTAATGGTTTTGCGAAAAAAACCTCTCTAGGGAAGGGAATTAATAGTATTGGAGCTAGTAGGAGATTCGCAACAAGTAATCCTAAAATTAATCCAACAGACCTACTTATTAGTAAGTCCGTAGGCATTGTTCTTATTTGATCAAGAAAAGTCTTTCTAAGTTGAAGGAATACAAAACCAGCTGCTAATCCTACAAAAAAACCAATTATTGCTAAAACAATTCTAAAACCTTCTACATTAGATACCTGTTTGAGTATGTCTACTGGCAATAAATCAACACCAAGCCACCCTGAAGCAGCCCCAGACAATACAAATAAAATTAATACTAAGATATCTGTCATATCTATAATCTACTAGGATTTATTAATTGAGTAAATAAGGATTCTATTTTTTTCAATCCTTAATACTTTTTTGGAGCTTAAAAATGAATTTAGATTATGAATAAGTTTCCAAGAAGCGCTTATGTGCACATTCCTTTTTGCCACAGAAGGTGTTTTTATTGTGATTTTGCAGTTATTCCATTAGGAAATGAAGTTGAAACTTTAAAAGGTTATGGAAGCAAGACAGTTCAAGAGTATTTGCAATTTTTATATAAAGAAATATTGTCAATTAAGCATAAATCACCTCTATCTACAATTTATATAGGAGGTGGTACTCCATCAATTTTAGATCCTGCCCAAATCAAAGAATTAGTTGATCTTTTTAGAGAAAATTATGGAATTGACTATGGTGCTGAAATCACTATGGAGGTTGATCCAGCAAGTTTTACTCAAGATGATCTTTTCGGATTTATAAATGCTGGGATAAATAGATTTAGTCTTGGAGTACAAAGTTTTAATAATCAGATACTTCAAAAGTCGGGAAGGCGTCATTTGAAAGAAGATGCAGAGAAATCTTGTTTATGGTTAAAGAGAGAATATGATTCCGGGTTAATAAAAAGCTGGAGTTTAGACTTAATTCAAAACTTGCCACTAAGTGGATTTAAAGAATGGCAAGATGACTTAAAAAAAGCAATTACATTTTCACCACCCCATCTATCTATTTACGATTTAAATATTGAAAATGGCACTGTTTTTAAAAAATTAATTAATTTAGGCAAATTAAAACTCCCAAGTGAAGAAGAAGCTTTTAGGAATAGTGAATCAACCCATTTAATTTTAAAAAACTCAGGGTATTCAAGATATGAAATCTCAAACTATTGCCTTCCGCGACATCAGTCGAGACATAATAGAGTTTATTGGAGTGGTTTAGGCTGGTGGAGTTTTGGTCAAGGTTCCACTAGTTCACCTTGGGGGGAAAAGTTTACTCGACCAAGAGTTAGTAAAGAATATAAAGAATGGGTAACTAGACAAGACGAATTTAATTTAGATTCATCCCTAACTAATAAGGAGTTTGTTTATAAAGAACTTGATGAGAAAATAATGTTGGGACTAAGACTTAAAGAGGGTGTAGATATCAAAGAAGTTTTTAAAGAACAAAACTGGGAAAACAAAAAATTTGAAAGCAACTTCAATAAATTGGTTGAAGAATGGGAAAGATTTCTTGAAAGTGGACTGCTAGTAAAAAAGGGGAATAGATTCTTTTTAAGTGAGCCTAGTGGCATGGAACTTAGTAATCAAGTTCTTGTTTCTATGTTTAAGTGGTGGGATGATATTAACTAAGTCTTTCAGAGTCTACCCATTCTTTTAATTTATCCTCAAATATTTTCTTTCCTTGGATAATCGGTTGGCAAAATGGTGGTTGATCATCATTAAGGCCTAATAAATCTGCAGTAACTCTTACTTGTCCATCACAATAACTACCTGCACCAATGCCTATTGTGGGAATTTTTAAGTTATTTTGTATTTCTTTAGCCAATGAATCTGGGATATGTTCAAGAACTATTGAAAAACATCCTAACTTTTCAAGAATTGAAGCTTCTTTCTTTATTTTTTCTTCGCTTTCTAAGCTTTCTCCTTGTTTCTTTAATCCTAGATTTAAATAGCTTTGAGGGGTAAGACCTATATGACCCATAACAGGGATGCCCATTCTTATTAATCTAGAAATAACTTTTTGTATTTCTGGTTCAGCACCTTCTACTTTTACAGCTTTTGCAAAAGTTCTTTGAATGATTTTACCTGCATATTCCACAGCTTTATCCTCTCCACATTGGTAAGTCAGAAAAGGCATGTCGGAAACCACCAAAGGTTGATCTTCAATTTTCTTTTTAAATCCTCTCGAAACAGAATTAGTATGATAAATGATGTTTTCTAAAGTTAATGGCAATGTGGATTTGTATCCTAAACAGACCATTGCCAAGGAATCTCCTACTAACACGAGATCAACATTGGCTCGCTCTGCAATGGATCCAGAGATAGAGTCCCATGCAGTTAATGCAATAATCTTTTGAGATTTTTCTTTATACTTAACAAGGTCTGAAGGTAACATAAGAAATTTATGTATCTTTTTTAATCAAGAATTGCTATTATAATTTTGACTCGGCCTTTCGCGGTTTTAACGCCTAAACCTGGTCAGGACCGGAAGGTAGCAGCCACAAGGGATGCTTGAGGCAGGCGAGATAACCGAGTCACTCTATTTTAACTGCTAATCAATATTTTTTTTATTTTGTCTTAGTCTTAAAAATTCAGGAATGCTTGCTCCGGCATCCTTATTATCAGAGATATTATATAAAGGTTGATTTGAAAGCCTATTTTTAATTCTTTGTTGTTTTAAAGGTTGATTTGTTTCAAACCCGGTAGCGATTACGGTAACCTGTATTTCTCCTTCCATTGCTTCATCAACAACTGCACCAACAATGATATTAGCTTCTTGATCGACGACATCATAGATAATTTCAGATGCGGAAGTCATATCTTCCAAAGTCATGTCTTTACCACCAGTGATATTTATAACGCATCCTTTAGCTCCATCAATTCTAGCTGCTTCTAGTAAGGGGCTATTCATCGCTGCTTGTGCCGCCTCTATTGCTCTCGATCTTCCTGAACCAATACCAATTCCCAGAAGAGCAGTCCCCGCTTCTGTCATCACTGACCTTACATCAGCGAAATCAACATTAACCAGTCCTGGACAAGTTATTATGTCACTTATACCTTTAACACCCATTCTTAAAACATCATCAGCATTCCGAAATGCTTCTTGAAGGGGAGCTCCTGAAATAACGTCTTTTAATCGATCATTTGGAATTACTATAAGAGTATCAACATTTTCAGCTAGTCTTGCGATTCCTTCTTCTGCTTGACGCATTCTTCTTTTCCCTTCAAAAGAAAATGGTTTAGTTACTATACCTACCGTTAAAGCACCGCTTTGTTTCGCAACTTCTGCTACTACCGGAGCTGCTCCTGTGCCGGTCCCCCCGCCCATTCCGGCGGCAATAAAAACTAGATCAGAGCTCTCTAAAGCTTGTTGAAGCTCTTCCTTAGATTCTTCAGCTGCTTTTTGCCCAATACTTGGATTCCCTCCTGCACCTAGCCCTCTGGTAAGGTTTTGTCCTAGTTGGACTCTACTTTCAGCAGAAGACTGCAGTAGAGCTTGTGCATCGGTATTAAGGACTCGAAATGACACTCCTTCTAAATCACTATTTATCATTCTGTTAACAGCGTTACTTCCACCGCCGCCAACGCCAATAACTTCTATTTTAGCGTTTTGACTTGGAAGGATTTCTGCCGATTGATCAAAATTTGGATTGTTACCGAAGCTCATCTCTTAATAGGGATCTAAATACTAGTGTTGGGTGCATTATGAACTCACGGAGCTCAAATGTAGGAAATTGTTGAGGAAAATCATTAAAATATTTATTTAATGAATATTTTGTTTTGAATGCTAAACCCTTATCAACACTACATTAATTAAAAAAAATTATTTAAAATTTATTCCCAAATATTAGGGTTTGAACACTTTTATTTTTGGTTTATTTGGATCGGTTAGATCAATATTATCTATTTTCTCGGAAAAATTATTTTTCTTAAGTTCATATTTTAGGTTTTTAATTATTTGTAATTGATAATTGATTAAATTTGGATTAAATCCTAGGAATATTTTTTTTAAATCTTTCTCCTCAATAGTTAAAAAACCATTGGGTGAAAAAATAATTTTTACTTCCTCTAATTCATATTTTTCCTTAGCAATAAAGATTGCTGATAATATTTTTTTAAATTTTTCTTTCCATCCGAAAACTTGAGTAGTTAATTTATTCAAATCTTTTTCGTCTACATTTTGTTTATTGATAAAAAATCCATCTTTGTCAATAAAGCCTGCTATTTTTTCGTCATTTAATATTCTCTCGCCATAAGCTATTGGAATTCTTGTACTAATATGAACTTTCAAACCAAAAGGAAATATTTGTCTACTCACAGAAACACTCTTGAGAGATAAATTCTGTTTTAACTCTTGTTCTAAGAAATTAGTTTTAATCAAAATTAACCTGATTGGAAATCTTAAAGATGAATTTTTTAATAAATCATTCTTTGAAAATAATTTACTGCCAGAAATTCTAATTTCCTGAATAGTTACCTTTTTTAGAGCTTTAAGATTTATGAAGCTTGCTGAAAAGAAAAATAAAATTAGAAATAAAAAGTTTTTATTATTAATTTCTTGTTGCTTTTTCACAAATCACATCGCGCTTTTTCCATTAATTGGTCCATCCATTCTCTCGCTCTATCTGCATCAGAGAATGGTACATCCATCTCTTTCCCACCGCCAACAAGTCTAAGCCTGCACTTTCCTTGCGATTCACTTGTTAGAGGAGCTTCTCCAGAAGTAAGAGCCATTAATTCCACCAATTCAAGTTTCTTTATTTTAAAACTATCTTTTTCTTCAAATATTCCAGCTTCAAATGCACTCCACTTTAACTCCCCATCTTTTAATGATGCTGCACCTGAGCTATCTAATTTGCAAAGTTCAGAACCATTTGCCCAGCTCCTAAAAAGATTTTGCCTTCGTCTTTCTAACCATCCAAGAGCAGTTAATAAAATGAAGATCAAAAGTAATGGTAACCATAAAAGTCCATGCAACATTTGATTTTTAATTATAAATCTAAAGTTATATCCACCAGTTTAGCTACAAGTTGTTCAATATTTAAACCTGAAGCCTTCCAAAGCATTGGAAACATACTATTTTTTGTAAATCCAGGAATTGTATTTATTTCATTTAAAAAAATTTTATTTGAAGATTTTTCTAAAAAGAAATCTACTCTTGCAAAACCGAAAATATTTAGTGCTTTACAACTTTTAATAGCAATTTCTTTAATTTCTTTTGTTATTTTAGAGTCTATTTCAGCGGGGATAGTTATTTTATTATTTGAGAAATATTTTGAATCGTAATCATACCAATCACTTTCATACTTTACTTCGCCTATCTCAGAGGTTATTATTTTTGAGCTCCCAATTATTCCGCATTCAATCTCCCTTGCCTCTAAACCTTCCTCCACCAAGATTCTTGGATCTATTTCCTGAGCCTTTTCTAATGCTTGTAATATCTCTGATTGATTTATGACTTTGGAGATACCTAGAGATGATCCAGAGTTCGATGGTTTAACAAAAAGAGGAAAATTTAATTTTTCTAAAATTTCATTAATTAACTTATTTTTTATTTCCCCATTGTTAAAATCTTCATTTTGAAAAGCTAGATAATTTACTTGTGGGATTTTGAGATTTGAGAAAATTGTTTTCGTCATTATTTTATCCATTCCTAGAGCAGAACCTAAAATGCCACATCCGACTAAAGGTTTTTTCGTGTATTTCAGTAAACCATGAATCGATCCGTCTTCACCATTAAATCCATGTAGAAGAGGAAACCAAACATCAATATTTTGAAATTCAATTCCGTCTAGGAAGTTTATCTTTTCTTGGTTAAAAATCTTTTGTGTTTTTTTGATATTATTTTCAACTTCACCAATTAGGATTTTTTCTGATAGATCACTATCAAGCCAATCTCCATATTTGTCTATGTAAAAGGCTTTAACTATAAAGCGTTGTTTGTTTATTTCTGAATTAAAGGCATGAAAAACTGTCTTTGCTGAGGATATAGATATTTCATGTTCATTGGAATACCCGCCAAATATTAACCCAATACATTTTTTCTCTTCTTCAATCATTTTGAAAAAATTATAAGCAAACTTGACCTGTCAAAGAAAATGGTCTTGCTTCATTTATTTTGACATTTATCTCATCTCCAAATTCAAAATTAAATTTATTGTTTTTGGGAATCTCTACGAAAGTTAATCTGTTTGTTCTGGTTCTACCCATAATTTGCGAGGAATTTTTTGGATTTAAACCCTCAATTAAAATGCTTTCAATATTATTTATATACCTTTGATTTCTACTCCTGGCAGTTTTCTCGACCAAATCATTTATTTTGTGCAATCTAGCTTTTTTAACCTCTTCCGAAAGTTGATTCGACCAAACTGCTGCAGGCGTGTTTGGTCTTGGAGAGTATGCTGCTGTATTAACTTGATCAAAGCCAATTTCTGATATTAGCTTTAATGTATCTTGATATTGTTGTTCAGTCTCTCCTGGGAAAGCAACTATTGCGTCAGCTGTGATTGATGCATCTGGCATTAATGATCTTATATTCTCGATTATATTTTTATACTTTTTGATAGTGTACCCTCTGGACATTTGCTTTAAAATTTCATCATTTCCACTTTGGAAGGGAATATGGAAATGTTCACAGACTTTATCAAGTTCATAACAAGCTTTAATCAACCTTTTTGAAAAATATCTTGGATGACTAGTAGCAAATCTTATCCTACTAATTCCTTTAACATCATGAATGTAATACAAAAGATCAGTTAAAGTATTTTCTTTTCTCCCCTCTTTTGTAGTTCCTGGAAGGTCTCTACCATAAGCATCAATGTTCTGACCCAAAAGAGTAATTTCTTTAAAATTATTATCAGCTAATTTTTGGATCTCACTTTTTATCGCAGTTGGATATCTTGATTGCTCTTTTCCTCTAACAGAGGGGACTACACAATATGAACATCTTTCATTACATCCATAAATGATATTAACCCAGCCACAAATAGAGCTTTCTCTTCTTGCACTTGTTATGTCTTCAGAAATAAAGGTTTCTTCTGTCGCAGCAACTTGGTTACCTAAATCTACTTTCCTAAGAAGATTCTCGAGATTATTTACGTGTTGCGGCCCCATAACCAAATCAAGTTCTGGGACTCTTCTTAGTAAGGACTCTCCCTCTTGCTGAGCAAGGCAACCTGCCACAACAAGTTTTAAACTAGGTTCTTTGTGCTTTCTTTTTGCTTGTCTTCCTAAAAAGCTATAAACTTTTTGCTCCGCATTTTCTCTAATCGTGCATGTATTGTACAAGACCAAATCGGCGTTTAATTCATTATCTGCTCTGATATATCCCATCTTCTCTAAAGTCCCAGCCATTCTCTCAGAATCAGCCTTGTTCATTTGGCATCCAAATGTGGTTATCCAATATCTGCCAGTAGTTGAATTCTTTTGAAATTTTTTTTCGTCTGGTTTGGTTTTTGTTAGCACTTTGCTAGGAATTTTTTATGATTCTTTAATTCAAAATTACAAGTTAAATAATTTTGCTGCAATTTTCTTGAGGGCGAGCGAGGGGATTCGAACCCCCGAATAGCGGCGCCACAAGCCGCTGCCTTAACCACTTGGCGACGCCCGCCTCACATTTATAAATTTAACAACTCAAGGGTAATTTTTCATAGTTATTTTTATCTTTTAGCGAAATTTGAATTATTTTTAATTAAGTAATGTTTTCCTATGATTTAAAATGAAAGAAAATTTAAAAATTTGAGTAATTCTGGCACAGCTGAGGTTCTTATTCCCAGAAGCCTTTGTTTAATAGAAGATTTAGATAACCTCATTATTGATGTAGAGGATTTATGTTCAGTTTCCATCAGTTGGGAGGATGGTTATGTTTCTGAGTTAAAGCCTTTAAAAAATAAAGTTACAAAACCAAAAAATATTTTATTCCCAAGATTTGTTGAAACGCATTCACATTTTGATAAATCATTTACATGGGCAGACTTTCCTAATCTGGAATCAAACTATGGAGGAGCATTATCAGTTAATCTTGAAGAACATAAAACTAGAACTACAGATAAGGTTCTTGAAAGAGTTGAGAAATCATTAAAACTTGCTATACAAAATGGATACCGAGCTATTAGAAGTCATATTGATACATACAAAAGTCAACCTATTGATATTTGGATTGAACTGTTTAAATTACAAAAAAAATTTTCATCTGAATTGACTTTACAATTCGTTGCTCTAGCTCAGTTGGAATTTTGGGATACCTCTAATGGAGAAGAGTTAGCAAAAATATTTTCCTCAAATGGAGGCATTTTAGGAGGTGTTATAGTGCCCCCCTTCAATAAAAAAACTACAAGCAAATTTCTCGCAAAGATGCTTCTTCTTGCTAGTAAATATAAATTAGAAATTGATTTGCATATAGATGAGTCAATTATTGAGCCTGGAGCAGGAATAAAAGTTTTATTAGAAACAATCGAAAATTTAAAAATTAATGGCATTCCGATCACTTGCAGTCATTTGAGTAGTCTTATTTCTTTAAGTGAGAGAGAGATTTTAAATTTAGGAGAAAAAATGGCTGAGAAAAATATTAAGGTTATTGCTTTACCCCTAACAAATTTTTGGCTGCTTAATCGAAGTAACAAAACTACATCATTAAAAAGACCAGTTGCGCCAATAAAGCAATTACAAAAATCACATGTGGATGTATCTCTGGGTAGTGATAATGTGCAAGACCCTTGGTACCCATTTGGTAACTTTGACCCTTTTTATATGATGTCTTGCTCGATACCTATGCTTCAACTAAATCCCTGGGAGAGAACGACTCTATCTTCTATTTTTTTAGCTCCAAGCAGATTATTAAATTTAAAATGGGATGGTTTGATAAAACAGGGTTGCCCTGCTGACTTTGTAATTATAAATGCACAAAGATGGGCAGATGTTTTTTCGACTACCTTAAAGAGAAAAGTATATATAAAAGGCGATTTATATTGCTAATCGATTAATTTATATATAAACATAAGAAATTTATTAATGACATCGAATAGTCTTAAATTTTTAGACAAGTTTAGGGAAATCAAAAACTTAGAAATTATTGAAAGCCAATCCGACGTAAAAAGACTTTCAAAAGATTTTTATAACTACTCTCCAATCCTTACTGAAAGATTAGACGAATGTATCGCTGATTTGGTGGTAAGACCCAGTGATCATAATGCTGTGATGAAAGTAGCAGAAATTTGCTGGAAATTTTCTATCCCTCTTACTTTACGGGGTTCAGGTACAGGCAATTATGGACAAGCTGTTCCATTGTTTAGAGGAATTGTAATGCAGATGAGTCACTTTAGTAAGTTAGAAGAATTTGATCCAGACACAGGTTTTGTGAAAGTACAATCTGGGTGTGTCATGGGAGATTTGAATAAACAATTAGAAAAATATGGAAGGGAATTAAGGTTGCTTCCTAGCACTTGGAAAACCGCTACAATTGGAGGCTTTATTGCAGGTGGTTCAGGAGGTATTGGGTCCATTAGGTGGGGATTTTTAAGAGATCCAGGTAATCTTATCGGTTTAGAGGCAGTGACAATGAATGAAAAACCTGATTTATTAAAATTTGATGCTGAAGAATCCGAACCTTTAAATCATGCTTATGGGACTAATGGAATAATTACTTCTTTATTACTTGCTACTGATATCAAACGTAAGTGGTATTCAATAGTTATCGACTGTATTGAATTTGAAAAAACAATAGAAATATTAAAAACTATTACAAGCGCGGCAATAGATCTGAAACTAGGAGCAATTCTTGAGGAAGAAATTGTAGATCAAATGCCAAAATGGTTTAAAAGTAATTCTAGAAGTCATAAGATATTAATCCAATCTACTCTTGGAGGAACAAAAACGATCGAGTTGATTTGTAAAAAATTCAAAGTTGAATTTACCCTCCTTGGGGAAGAAGAAAAACTTATTAATGGAATTTCTGAAGTCGTATGGAATCATACAACTCTTCATATGAGGTCTAGGGATAAAAATTGGACCTATTTACAGATGCTTTTGCCACTTAATAATGAACTAGAGTTAATTAATTTTTTGAGAAAAAAATGGGGTAAAAAAGTTCTTTGGCATTTAGAGGCAGTTTCTCAACAAGGATCACCGCGATTAGCTGCTTTGCCTGTATTAAAGTGGAATGGGATAGATGAATTAAATGAAATAATGGAAGATTGTAAGAAACTTGGTGCGTTTATTTTTAATCCCCATGTTTTAACTGTCGAAGGCGGAGGCTTAGGAGTGGTTGACGCAGATCAAGTAAAAACGAAATTAAAATTTGATCCTAAAGGGTTACTAAATCCAGGTAAATTGGCAGGCTGGGAAATAAAGGAACAATTTAATATTTAACATTTTTATTTTTTTGCAAATTTAATAAATTCAGCAACTAAAAAAATAGAACCTGTTAAAACAGGATGATTAGGTGGCCATTTTTCAAGGGAAAATAAATACTTAATGGCAAGTTCAAATGTTTTAAATTCAATTGCTTTTTGAAAATCAATTTCTTTAATCTGAGTAAGATCTTTTAATTGCCAACTAGGTTGGTTTGGCACTGGCACAAGTAATAAGTGATCATTTTCCTTTAGAAGTGTTTTTAATATTGCGCAAATATCTTTTTGTCTTTGGACACCTAAAATCCAATAAATTCCTTTATCTTCATTCTCCCAATTGCTTCGCTCATCAGAGAGAGCTTTTGCAGCAGGATAATTATGCGCGCAATCTACAAGAATTTTTTTATTTAAATAATTTATTATTTCCAGCCTTCCCTTCCAAGTCGCATTTTTAAGGCCTTGAGATATGTGTTTCTCTTTAATTTTAAATCCCAAATTATTTAGCGCTTCAATTGCTCCAACAGCTACTGAAGCATTTTGCTTTTGGAAAATCCCTTTTAATCCAAGCTCATAGCTTTTTGAAATTGAATCTTTCCAGATAATTTCCGCTCCAACCTCCTTAACTTTTTCGTTTATTAAATTTTCAACTTCACTATTTTGGTCGCATGAGATGACAATTGAGTTTGTTTCGATAACTGCTAATTTTTCTTTGGCAATTTTTTCAATCGTATCTCCAAGAAATTCTTTATGGTCCAAGCCAATATTCCCAATAGCAATTATTGGTCTAGATTTATGGGCTGTTGTCGCGTCTAATCGTCCCCCTAAGCCAGCTTCAAGAATGAGCAATTCAACCTTTTTATTGTCAAAAAAATTTAGTGCGCAGCAAATGATTTTTTCAAAAGGAGTTAATTCCAATGTTGAAAATTTTTTTTCTATAAAGCTATAGATTTTTTCAAAATCATTTTTGTTAATATTGTTTTTATTAACTCTTATCCTCTCACATACGTCCAAAAGATGAGGCGATGTCGTAACACCAAAATTCTTTCTAGCTTCAAAAAGTATACTTTCTAAATATGCCGCGATTGATCCTTTCCCATTGGTTCCAATAATTTGTATCGCTGGAATGTCCTCGCAAGGATTACCAAGTTTTTGAAGTGCTTTTTTAATTCTTGATAAACCTAACTTGATATTATCCCTTTCATAATTAGGTGATAACAATTCAAAAATTTTTAAATTTGCATTTTTCAAAATTTAAATTGCTATAGCTCTCCAAAAATTGAATTTAGCTTATCCAAAAGAATATTAATTTCTCTTCGAGATATAACTAATGGTGGGACAATCCTTATAACGTTTCCTCCTGCCGGCACTACCAGTAAGCCTTTTTCAAAAGCTTTTAATGTAATTGTTTTTGCATCAGCATAATCTTTATTAATCACAAGACCTTGTATTAAACCTAAACCTCTTTTCCCGGCAATAATATTCGGAAATTTTTTTGACAATTCATCAAATCCAGAACTTAATTGTTCCCCTCTTAGATAAACATTATTGATAAGATTTCTTCTATTTATTTCTTCTAATACAGTTAGGGCAGCTTTACAGGCGAAAGGGTTCCCCCCAAAAGTGCTTGCATGATCACCTGGATAAAAAATATTGGCTTTTTCTTTTACTAATAATGCTCCAATTGCATGCCCTCCTCCTAATCCTTTAGCAAGGGTGAATCCATCAGGTTCAATTCCTAAATTCTCATAACCCCACATTTTTCCAGTTCGACCTACTCCACTTTGAACCTCATCTAAAATTAGAAGAGATTTATATTTATCACATATATCTCTCAGGCTTTTAAAAAATACTTTACTTCCAGGAATTACGCCACCTTCTCCTTGTATTGGTTCAACTAAAACGCCTGAAATTTTTTGATCATTATTTTCACACTCTTCAAATAATTTTTTTACCGAATCAAAATTGTTAAATTTAAAAAATTTGAACCCTTGAATCAATGGTTCGAAGCCTTTTTGATATTTGGGCTGTCCAGTAGCACTCAATGCTGCCAGCGTTCTTCCATGAAAGCTGGATTTTGCTGCGAGAATAATTGATTCTTTACCCTTATTAATTGTATTACCATATTTTCTAATTAATTTTATTGCTGATTCATTTGCTTCCGCACCACTGTTGCAGAAGAAGACACTTTTGGCACAACTCATATTCGTTAAAGTTTTGCTTAATTGTTCTTGTTCCTCAATGTTGTAGAGATTGGAAATGTGCTGAATCTTACTTAGTTGAGTTGATAACCTTCTTCTTAAAACTCTATCGCTATGTCCAAGACTACAAGTTGCTATGCCAGCTACTGCATCAAGATACTTTTTACCTGTTTTGTCCCATAGCCAACAACCTTTTCCTTTTTTGAAAGTTATATCGAATCTATTATAGGTATTCATCAAAGTGGGAGCGGTCGGACTTGAACCGACATACCCGAAGGTGCCGCATTTTGAGTGCGGTGCGTCTACCAATTCCACCACGCTCCCAAGGCTTCTGCAAAAATGAACTTTTTCATTATAACAAAAATCAACTTATTGACTATTGTTATGTTCAAGTAACAGTGATCAAGATAACGTTTGTTAATAGCTAATTTTTTTGTTAAAAACATAGAATTGTATTTTTGAATTTGCTGATAATAAATAAGATTAAAATGCATTAATTTACATACTTGATACAAATATGCGACATATTGCTAATAAAAAACCTATTTTCAGAATTTTATCTTCATATTCAGTAATATTATGTTATAT
>CACAQP010000005.1 GCA_902534685.1 uncultured Prochlorococcus sp. | reverse complement strand
ATAAAAAATAAATACTTTGAAATGACTCCAATTTCATCAGAAGAAGCAAGAAAACAATTAGATCTAATTGATCATGATTTTTATGTTTTTCGAAATAAGAAAAATAATCAACTTCAAGTTATATATAAACGGAATCATGGAGGTTATGGACTAATTCAATCTAAATAACTTTTAAATGTCTAATATTGATTATGAATTAAACAAGAAAATTCATGCGATAATTATTAACCCATATTTAACCTGGGAAGATTTCCGTGTTAATTGCGATTTAATAAAAAAATACAATATCAAGAATATTTCTACTTCACTTAATTATTTGACCGATTTAAAAAACCTTTTGGGTAATTACAGCGCGAATATAAACGCACTCATTTCTTACCCTTTAGCAGATTTACCAGTTTCATTTATTGAAGAATTAGCTTGTTTTGCAAAAGATAAGGGTGCAACAGGAATTGAATATATCCCAAACTTTATTAATTTATCGAAAAGAAACTTAGAAACTTTTGCTACTGAAATTGAGCAAGTGAAGCTATCTGGATTACCAGTTTCAATAATCATAAATAAATCAAAACTACAAAAAGAAGTTTTTTACAATGCGATAGAAATATCTTTGGAATTAGGAATAAAAAATTTTCAATTCGGGGACGGGTTTGGGCCTCCCATTACATCAAGTGATGTAGCGGAAATAATAAAAATAACGGGCTCACAAAATCAAATCAAAGTTGTAGGTGGTATAAAAAAATTGATACAAGTTATTGATTTGTTTGATATTGGAATTAATAGCGTGGGAACTTCTAATTTTTGTGAGATTTTTCAAGAAGTAAAGGTTATTTAAATGTCTGGTTCAGGTGAGTGTAGAATAGAAGGTCTCTGTATCAAAGCTTCTCCATTAGGCGAGAATGATAGATTAATAACTATCCTTACTGATGAGCAAGGGATTGTTCGATTAGCGGTACCTGGTGCTAGGCGTCCTAAAAGTAGTCTTGCCGCAGCTAATCCATTAACATACTTAAGTCTACAGATTTTTGGGAAAAGAGATCTTAAATCTGTACGTCAAATTAAAATATTAAAAAGCTATTCTGGTATAGGGAAAAATATTGAATGTCTTGCAGCCGCGCAAGCAATAACTGAATTAACTTTTTTATTAGTAGGTAATAATGACAAGCAACAAAACTATTTATCTTGTGTTCTTGCACATCTAAATAGGATTAATTTGTACAAAGAACCTAAAGAAGAAGATATTAAAATGCTCTCAATGAGTATTCAATCTTTAATCCATCTATTAGCCATCGGAGGTATAAATTTACCAATTCATCATTGCTGTAAAACTGGAGAACCTATTATTCCGCCTTTAGGAAATTGGGAATGGAGTTGTTATTATTTGCCAAGTGAAGGGTTTTCATCCATAGAAGATCCTCAAAGTAAACTAATAGTAAATGCATCTGAAGTTGCTCTCTTACAGAGACTTCTTTTCCCCGAATTACCAATAAAGTCAAATGGAGAGTTATTGGGACCTAAAAAAGTCTGGCTTAAAATATTATTTATTATTGAAACTTGGATCTCTAATCAATTAGAGAAGGATCTTTCTTCACTAAAGATGCTTAGAGAAATATATAGTTAGCATTTTATAAACAACTAAAAAATCTAAAAATATGATCTTGGGGTCTCCGACTGGTAACTTATTAAATAGTTCATTCAATTAATGTGGTTCATATTGCTTGGTTGGGTAAGAAATCTCCCTTTTGTGGAAATGTAACTTACGGTAATTCAACTACTGAAGAATTGAAGGCCAGAGGGCATAAAGTTAGTTTTATCCATTTCGATAATCCATCTAATTCAAATTCATCAAAACCATTATTTCTTGCAAATGATCCCGAAGTAAGTCTTCCATATTTAATTAAATCCCAAGTTTATACAATCCCTTCTCCAAGAGCAGAAAAAGAGCTTAGGCTATCATTGGAAAGATTAAAACCTGATATAGTTCATGCTAGTCTAACTTTATCTCCCTTAGACTTTAGACTACCAGACCTTTGTAAGAAAATTAATGTCCCACTAATCGGAACATTTCATCCAGCATTTGATGCTAATAATAGAAATTTAACTGCGAGCACTCAACAACTAACATATCAATTATATGCTCCCTCTCTAGCTAAGTTCGATAAGATAATAGTTTTTTCGGAACCTCAAAAAAATGTTCTTGAGAAATTAGGAGTACCTAAAGAAAAACAAATCATTATTCCTAATGGAGTTGATGAAAATATTTGGAGACCTTATTACAAAAAAAACAATAAATATGATCAAGTTAAAAAGAAATTGGGAGATGCAAGAATCTTTTTGTATATGGGTAGGATTGCAAATGAAAAGAATGTAGAAGCACTTTTACGATCTTGGCGCCAAACAAAAAAAGATAATTGCAAATTAGTTATTGTTGGAGATGGACCAATGAAGCCAACACTTGAAAATAGTTTTTCTAACCTTAGCAAAGAGAAATTAATTTGGTGGGGTCCTGAATTAAATTTAGAAACTAGGGTAGCAATAATGCAAATAGCAGAAGTATTTTTTTTGCCAAGCTTAGTCGAGGGTTTGTCGTTATCACTTTTAGAGGCAATGTCTACTGGTACTGCATGTGTAGCTACAGATGCAGGAGCTGATGGTGAAGTCTTAGATAAGGGAGCAGGAATTGTAATTTCGACTGAAAATGTAACTTCACAACTAAAAACTATAATCCCAGTTCTGATTGAACACCCCTCATTTACAAAAGATCTTGGGATTAAAGCTAGAAATAGAGTACTTGAGAGATATACAATCACCAAAAATATAGATTCGCTTGATAAAGTTTATAAGGATCTAAAGGATAATTTCAAAAACTAGCTAAACTCTTTACTTCGGTTACTTGCCGAAACTATTGATTCAATTAACGCTGACCTTATACTCTTTTTTTCTAATACCCTTAAGGCAGAAATAGTAGTTCCGCCTGGAGAGGTTACTAAATTCTTTAGTTCAGAAGTAGTAAGTTTTTTTTCTTTTATTAAACTGATAGTTCCAAGTATCATCTCCATAACAAGTTCTTCTGAAAGTTTCTTTGATAATCCACCGCTTAACCCTCCATCACTTAACGCTTCTATAATTAAAGCAATAATTGCAGGTCCGGAAGAAGTTAATGCTAAAAATATATCAAGATATGCTTCCTCAAATTCGAATACTTTACTAGCATTTTCAAATAATTTTTTTGTAACTTCTTTCTGATCTTTTGTAAGATTTTCACCCCAAGCTATTCCTGTTAAACCCTTCCCAACAGTTATTGGAATATTTGTGACAACTCTCACACATTTATGATTAGGAAATTTTTGAGTCAGTCTATTTATGGAAACTCCCGCAAGAATTGAAACTAATAAATTGTCCTTGTTTTTTATATCCTCAGCCTCAAATATATCCTTAAAATGCTGCGGTTTTACCGAAAGAAGTTTAACTTGACAATCCCAAATTATTTTTGAGTCTTTAGAACTTGATTTATAAACGTTTATATTATATTTATAATTTTTTTTTAAATTTTCTAAACTTTTTTCCGAATTTACAACACAATACACATCTTCTGGCTGAATTAAGTCTTTATCTAGTAGAGGGGTTAAAATGGCGTTTGCAATATTTCCAAAACCAATAATCGCAATTTTATTAGTCACGAATTAATCATGAAAAAGCACTTAATTTAGAATTACCCCAAGCTGGTTCTGGTGCTATGTTATTTCCTAAACTATATTGTGCTGAATTGTCTGTTGATAAATTTGAAGGAGAAGCTTCTTCTGGAGAAGAGCTAGTGACGTTTACACAACTTGGAGCAAAAAGGAAAATACTTTCACCAACTCTCTCTTGATGCCCATCAATAGCATATGTACCTCCAGCAACAAAATCAACTGCTCTTTGAGCTTGATCAGGGTCCATCATAGTTAAATTAAGTATTACAGTTTTCCTCTCTCTTAATGCTTGTATAGCTTGAGGCATCTCATCGAAACTTCTAGGTTCCATTAAGCTTACTTCTGAAGATGAATTCGAGATTCCTGGCATTCCTACAACTTTTGATGATCTGTTGTTATTCATAAAATCAAATGGATTTGAATTGGCAAGGGTATTAGATTTTTCTTGATTTTGTTTGAAATTATTAATACCATTTAATTCATCCTCAGATGCATAATCAAAATCATCAAAATCATCATCGAGATACTCATCACCTGCAACTACTGCCTTTAATCGAGAAATAAGTGACACCTTTTAAATCCTCTTAAAATTAATTACATAGGTATAAAACCATAAGTAATAGATTCATTTTTTAAATGAATAAACTACCTATACTTAAATAACGTTCCTTATACCTTACTGCAAGTTTATAGATAAGATTTTTTAAAAAAAAAAATATTTAGTATCTTTCTCCAAAAATTAATGAACCTAATCTTACCCAAGTTGATCCGGCATCAATAGCTTCTTTCCAATCCCCTGACATTCCCATTGAACAATCTCGTAGTTGAAGTGAATCAGCTAACGAGCGACATTTTTTAAACAATACCGAATTGTCCTTGGAGCTAAGTCCTTTAGGATTAATAGTCATCAAACCTGTTAATTTGATATTTTTTAATTCTAGAATTTCTCTCCATTTCGATATTAGAAGTTCAGGAGTAAAGCCGCCTTTATTGGGGTCATCACTAAACTTTACCTGCAACAATATAAATGGATTCTCCTGTTCTTCCAATGCAACATTGGAAATCTTTTTCAACTTTTCTAATGAATCTACTGAATGAATATATTTAAAGTTTTGAACTATCTTTCTAATTTTATTACTTTGTATTCGTCCAATAAAGTGCCATTTTATTTGTTCAAGTTCTTTTAGGATTAGTTGTTTTTCAAAAGCCTCTTGAAATTTACTCTCTCCAAAATCATTCTGACCAATATTATGAATAGTCTTGATTTCTTGACTTTTAAATCCTTTACTAACTGCAAGAATATTAACGTTAGGTGGGATTTTATCTTTTATTTTTAAAAAATTTGAAAGGTTCAACTTTATAAGAAAGTTTGTGTGAATAAATTCTCCCACTTAGATAGCTCTTCAGATCCTTTTCTTCTGGCTTTTTGTATGTTTAATTCAGCCTGATTACGGGCATCTAAGTAAGGTATAACTTCAAAAAAAACTTCTCTCTGCCTAATTTCAACCAAAAAAAACATTTTTTGTGCATATAAGGTTGCATAAATATCTCTTCCATCGTTTCCATGAGAAACCTGGTACAACATCCCAAAAGTTGGATGGTTTAAATAACGCTCAGAACTCAAACCTAAATATTGTGTTATTTATAATGCACCATACAGTTTTCTAAGAAAAATTGCTATGCAAATAAAACAAATCGATAATGTATTAACAATTACATTGAGAGATTTCGAAGGATATAAAGTTCTAAATCTATTAGTTTTTATAATAATTTCTCTCTTGGAAAGTAAAGATTCCGCTCCTTGATCTATCCTCAGGAATATATTTTGAAATAATCTTTCAACAAGAATTAATAGGATATTAAAGGATTTCTTCAATCCTAAAGTTCGAAAATTTATTGATCTAACTGAGACTGATTTAATTATATTTTGAAATTCTTCCTGTACTAAAGGGATAAAACGCAGTGCAATTAATAACTGAAAAAGCCACTTACTAATAGGTAATCCGATTTTTCTTAGTGGATGCAAAAACCAACTTAATCCCCATACAAGATCTTCTTGTAATGTAGTTAAAAGCATCAAATTAACACTATGAATAACTGTAAATATCAAAGTTGAGGTTTTTATCCCTAGTTCATAAGCTTTTCTTGATAAATTATAGGGACCAAAATTTATAAACCATATCTTCTGCGAGGGAATTTGCAAAATGTTCCATTTCTTATCGCTTTCCAGTACTACTTGCAACTCGTTAGGATTTCTTAAGTAACTATCAAGAGATTGAATATCAGAAGAGGCAAATATTGAAATACATCCAACTAATATCGATAAACATAAGAGAAAAAATAATGATCGCCACCATACTCTTGATGGTAATAAACTTAAAAAAGTAATTAATAGTAAAAAACCCACTAAACTCAATCTCCAAATTGGACCTGCCCAAATTGGAGTGATTAAAAAAATCATTACCAGAATTATTTTTAATCTACTATCAATAATTCTTAGCCAACTTCTATTGCCATAAACATATTGACCAACAGAAAATTTGGTAAGTAAATTCATTAATCTTTTTTAATTAATTCGATATTTTCCTTTTCCACTTCTTTATTTAATGCTCTTTGCTGTTTACCTCTCCAAAGTAATATGAGTGGTGTGCCTTCAAAACCTAAATTTAATCTAATTTGTTTTTCAATATATCTCCTGTATGTTATTCCAAACAATTTCGGATCATTTACAAAAAGAGTAAACGTAGGAGGTCTATTCTTTACTTGAGTACCGTAATAAAGTCTACCTTGCTTCCCACTTCTTATTGTTGGTGGACTTTTCCAACTAATAGCCTCTTTAAGAACTTCATTAACCACAGATGTTGTTACTCTCCTTCTATGTTGATTTACAGCATTAAGGGCATGTTCAAAAATTTTATCAACTCTTTGACCAGTTAAAGCAGATATAAAAATCATTTTTGACCAGTGTAGGAAATAAAGTTTAGATCTAAGTTCTTTTTCTACTTGATATATTGTTGAACTATTTTTTTCTACAAGATCCCATTTATTTACAACAATTATACAAGCTCTGCCTTGTTCTTCTATTCGTCCTGCCAATTTCTGATCTTGATCAGTTACTCCATCCATAGCATCTATAACTAATACACACACATCACTTCTATCTATAGATTTGAAAGCCCTATTAATACCAAAGAATTCAGTCCCATATTTAACATTTTTCTTTCTTCTAATCCCTGCAGTATCAACAATTTTCCATTGATGTTCTCCTCTTTTTATAAGAGTATCTATTGAATCAGTTGTCGTTCCACTAATATCACTAACTATTGCTCTTTTTTCTCCAGAAATTGAATTTAACAAACTAGATTTACCAACATTTGGCCTGCCTATAATTGACATCATTATCTTTTCTTCTTCATCCTGAATATTATTTTCAGGAAAATCGCTTATAACCAGATCTAAAAGATCCCCAGTACCTGAACCATGAATAGCGGAAACGGGGTAAGGTTCACCTAATCCTAATTTCCAGAACTCTGAAGCCATGGAGATTCCAAGAGTAGTCGATTCACATTTATTAACTGCAACAATTGTTTTACAGCTTGAGTTTCTTAACCACTTAGCTATTGATAAATCACCATCAGTAACACCTTGATTTCCATCTACCACAAATAAGGCAATTGAAGCCTCTTCTAGAGCCAAGAAAACTTGAGTTCTTATTTCTGGAAGAAATTCACTATCATCATCAAAAACTAAACCTCCAGTATCGACTATTTGAAATTCCTTACCTCCCCATGAAGCATTTTGATAAGTTCTATCTCTTGTAACACCAGGCTTATCAAATACTATTGCATCATTACTTTGGCAAAGACGATTAACTAAGGTTGATTTCCCAACGTTCGGTCTTCCAATAATTGCTATTTTAGAAAGAATCAATTCTTCTCTCCAAAGAAAGTAGTATTCATTACAACTATACCTTTAATAAAATCATTTACCCTATTCAAAAAAAACTTATTTAATTTCTGGATCGCCAAAATGTCCTTTAACTGGATTAGCAGGAGGTGAACTAGAACTTGGCATTAATCCATCATCTTTTGAAAAACAATCATTTTCAATCGCCCAATAAATCAACCAATTTACTGCCGTCGCTCTTCTAGTCCTTCTTGGATAGAGTTCATTAATCTTATATCCTTTAAAATTAAGAAAATTTTTCAATCCCTTTTTATAGTCTTTTGGAATTGATCGAGTCAAATGTACTGAGGCTGATCGCTCTGAAATAATTTGAGGAGCTTTTTCAAATTTTTCTGACCAATAAGAAGGTGTTAATGCGCTAAAGGCCCAATCATTTATAGATAGTTCTTTATAATAAAAAAGTCTTTCCCAAACTAATTCACAGACAAATACATCACTAACCTTATCTTCAAGAATAAGAAATAATAGTTTTTTACATATTGGCCATGTAAATTGATTTTCAACGAATTGTTCTTTTTTATGCATTAATCGAACCTTATCAAAATCAGAGAAAAATAAGGCATCTTCTCTTTATTATATTGGGATGCATATTGAATAATTTGATCAGGAGTACCAACACTCAAAGCAATTAATGATTTTTTGAAAATATCCTCTTTTTTTAAAGTTTCCCTAACTAAATTCCACCTTTTCCCAATTTTCATAATGGCCAAGACCGTTTTATTCTCTCTACTTTCCTTAATTAAGGATGTTAATTCTGAATTAGAAGAAGGGCACTCTTTAATTATTAAAGTCTCACCTTTTTTAACAAGATCAAAATCATTCAAAGCTGCTGTTGCTGATAGAGAAGAAATACCAGGTATGGTTTTGGTAATGATTTCTGGATAATTATGCTTTATTATCCTCAAAATATTAGAAGAACTTGCAAATATTGAGGTATCTCCTAGACAAAGTAAAACAACTGATTCACCATTTTTTATAAATTTCACAATTTTTTCTACTGCGTTAGACCATATTTCATCAGGATCAAAATCCTTCCTAGCCATCGGAAAAATTATAGGTATATTTTTTTTAAATTTGATATATTTCTTGACTATCTCTGCAGCGAAACTCTTTTTATTATCATTTGATATTGGGAAAACTATAACTTTCGCTTTTTTTATAGCATCTACAGCAGCAATTGTTAAAAGCGATGGATCTCCAGGGCCTACACCAACGATGGTGAATGTTGGTAAATCAGTTTTATATCGATTAAGTAAACTTAAGAACTTGTTTATTATCATTTTTATTTTATTAACTTTAGCTATGTACCCTTGGCATCATAAAAGTTTCAGCTAGTATTGCTGACTCAATCTCAGACAATTCCTCTAACCTTTCGAAAGTTTGATTTTTAGAGAATTTAGTTTGCGCTAGTTTCAAGTAAACTCCAAAATGTCTTGCCTCGCTCTCTAGCAGAGACTCATAAAGGAATTTAAACGATTCATCTTCAGAATTCAGAGCAAGTAAGCTTAATCTTTCATGACTTCTTGCTTCAATAAGTCCTGCTATTAAAAAACTATCAAGCATTCTATTAGGCTCTTCCTTACTTATATTCTTGGACAGTTCAGCTCCATATGGAGGCGGTTTTAAGGACTTAAGAGAATGTCCAAGATCCTTTAAAAAATAAAGTAATTTTTCAAAATGCTCTAATTCCTCTCTCGCTATTGGACTCAGAACTTCTGCCAGATTTGGTTCTGATGGATATCTAAACATCAATTGAATGGCTACTCCTGCTGCTTTTCTTTCACAATGAGCATGATCTATAAGAATATCTATTGGATTAGATAATGCGAGTTTGATCCACTCATCTGAGGTAAATGACGATAAATATTTAATTTGAGAAGTGGGCCTTTTAAAATCGACTAGCATTTAATCCTTACTACTTAAATATCGAATGATTCCTTCAAGAGCTAAGGAATAACTTGATATGCCGAATCCGCTAATAATTCCTATAGCTTTATCCGTAAGGAAAGATTCTTTACGAAAATCTTCCCTGCTGAAAATATTTGAAATATGTAACTCTACAAAAGGAATTTTTGATCCAATTAAAGCATCACGAATAGAAATCGAAGTATGAGTATAAGCGCCAGCATTTATAAGAATGCCTTGGATACTTTTTAAAGAATCCTGAATTTTATCTACTATTTCTCCTTCATGATTACTTTGAAAACATTCAAGATTAATACTTTTTTCTTTAGCAACTTTAGTTAAATCTTTTTCTATGTCACTCAATGTTTTATTACCATATATTTCAGGCTCTCTAGTGCCCAAAAGATTTAGATTTGGTCCATTTATCAATAAAATATTCATCATCATTAAAGTCCTTTCTTTACAAATGCTATCTAGAAAGAAACAAAAAAACCAAAACAATTTCACACAAAGTGTCCATTAACTGATAAGTTCAAATAGTGGGGGTCGGTGCCCGAGTGGTTAAAGGGGGCGGACTGTAAATCCGCTGGCTCTGCCTACGTTGGTTCAAATCCAACCCGGCCCACTTTAAAATTGCCCTTGTAGCTCAGCGGTAGAGCACTCCCTTGGTAAGGGAGAGGTCTCGGGTTCAAGTCCCGACGAGGGCATGAACAAGAAGTATCTCCATAACTGAGTTTATAAGTATTTGAAAAAATAAAATAATTTTAAGACTACTAAACATAAACGAATTAGTCTTAAATAACTTTTATATATTTTAAAATTTAAAAAAATTGTTATAAGAAATGTCATTATCGTCATACAGGATGCACAGAATATATCTTGCGGCAACCATGAATTATGGTCTTGGTTCTAATGATTCAGAAGAGTTGGAGTACTACAACAAAATCAGAAAAGAGATGAATGATATGAAAAAAGACCCAATTAAAAAAGGTATAACTTTTAGTTGGAATATGTTCGAATAAATAGAAAAATGAATCTAAATACTTTTTTACTAATTGATGGGAGTCTGATGCTTATTGGTCTGCCTATTCTGATGATTCTTAAAGGGAAAAATTAATCCAAATTTCTGACATTTTAACCATATTCAAATTCAATTGTTGATCCTTTATCCGTATATGTGAGTACCTCAAACCGTACATATTTACAAGTCAGATGGCCTGTCTGACTAGTTAGAACATAGTTGTAGTCGTCATGAGCTAATGTCTACCAAATCCAAACTAAAAGAAGAATATAAATCTGAGCTTGAAGAAAGATCAGAGGAAGAACTTCTTGAGGAAGAAATCAGAAATCAACAAACATTGGATAGCCTTGTTGAATCTGACAAAAACTGGAACTAATCAAAACTTATTTTTAAGGAGATTGTTATGAACTTAAAAAGATCACCATTTTCTATACTTAATAAAGAAAGAAGAGAAATTGATTATATCAAGGGAGTTTATAAGAGAAAAATTCAAGCTGAAATTGAATCTTATAAAGATCCCGAAGATGAAGATATGAGGGATACAATTCAAGCTCAAGATGTATTGATGCTTGATAGAATCTCAATATAATATTCATTTACTAATCCATAGATCAATAATCTTGCTATTAATTAAGTAGAGACCTTTTTATTAAATGCCATTAGACGTATTTCTAATGAATATGTGTGTTGTAGTCATAGCTCTGCTTATAAGAAGAGAAATCAAACTTAAGAAAGCGAGATAAATTATGAAGACGCAAATTTTTAAAGAGCAATACATCCCAAATATTCATGCTATTACTCTTTTACTAGTGCTTCTTTTATGTCTGTGGTTACCTCTTGCACTCAGATTCTTATTAATAATTTAGTCGAACTATTTAGTTAATACTCTCATCTTTAAACTCTGCTATAACCTAATTTTGTTTTAAAGATCTTATATGGAACACCTGTTCCGTTCATAGCTTCAATAACTTTATCTCCAACAGTTCCATAAAATTCAACAGAAAGATCAGTCCCTAGTTCAGCATGAGCCTCTAGATAAACACCTAAAGCTGGATTAGCTAAATGAGCTAGTAAAGCATCATCATTTTTATAAACTTCTGACCATACGAAACGAAGAGGCTCATCAGGATCCTGATCAAAAGTATGATGGAGCATTCCTGGTTCGTCAGCTTCAACAGCTTTATCTGTCTTATCCGCAATTTCTAAGTATTCTGCAACCTTATCTTCCTTTACTTTAAGTTTTGCAAGAAGCATAAATGGAGTGTCTGATCCAAAACTAGACATAAAAAAAAGACTCTTGCGAGCCTGGGTGATGGGGATTTCCATCATGACAAATTTATTAGTAACAAACAACTCCATCAATAGTTAATTTTTATTACTTACAAACACCATATGTAGTGCTAGGATTTTATAAAAGGCTGGGTGATGGGGATTATCCCGCTTTTTGGCTGGGGCGAAGCTAACGCCCTTTTTTTATGGGTATAACTTTTTAATAGCTTCTTGTTGTTCTTGTTTTTTTATTTCTTCAGCATCAAAAACAGGACAACTATTCTGATTTAGTGATGAGAAAAAAGTACTTTTTTTAAAACGTTTGAATATAGGAGTCAGTAGTAAAAGCTTCATTTTTTTATATTTGCCAAATTTCTCAAACACACTTATCTCCCTTTTTCATTCCAAACTTCCTCAGTTTTCCTCCAACCTTGAGAGATTAACCTTCCATAAATTTCTCTAGCTAAATCTATATCTACAGAAACTGTTGTTGTCATTACAGGAGGTTCTTTTCCTAACAAACCAACTATATTTCCAGTATCTACAAACATATACTCAAAAACACCATCTATGCTCTTATCATTTTTTATAAACCTTTTTACTTCTGTTCTTTTTGGATTAATCAACCAATGAGATTTAGCCATTAATTAAAAAAAAACTAAAACGCGTTTGATTAACAATATAGAGCTACTGTTTGATCTAAATCTACACATTGTTCAATAGTAAACTCCAATAATTCTCTCCAAGGTTGCCACTGTCGCCAAATAGTTTCTAAAGAATCAGCATCTACAACATAGTAACCATTGCCATGTTGAGGTAAGAAAATCCAAGATTTAACGTCATAACCCTCTGGTCTATTTTGTAGCCCTCCTTTGTCGTACCATTCTTTTAACATTTTGGATCCTTTGTCTTGGGAGTTTGCATCATTAAATTTATAAGAGATAAGAAACTGCATTAGTAAAAAAATTAACTTAGAAAAATAATTTAAAAGTAACTGGTTATAACGGTTGAATCATAAATATGACCTGCACTCTCAATTAATGGTTTCACTACTGGATCTTGAAACATAGCTATTGATTTACCCTCTTCACCCTGTTCAATAAGAATTACACTTGTTGGATCATTTTTCTTTACCCCTTTGTATAAGCAAACAATTCCACGTTCTTTATTCATTTGTATATTTTCTTGACTATCATAAACAGCAGACCATTCCTCAAAAGGGACGCTTATTTTGAATGTAAAAACCGTAGTTTCAATAGTCATAAAAAAAGGAGCTAGTTGCTCCTTATTCTAGATCGACTGTCAATCAATTAAATTATCCCATTGCTGCAACAGCATCAGCAACTTGTTTGTTTCTTTGAATAACCTCATCATCATTTAAAACAGCAGTGATATTCCAATCAAGACCAAATTTCGCCCTCCACACACCAAAATGTTGAGATATTGCTAAGTGATTATCAGCCTTGAAAATTACAAAAACCTCACCAGTTTCAGGCGCATGGAATCTACTTACCAATTCAAATCCATCAAAATTATCCATAGGTGCACCGGCAGCAATATACTGCTCAAACATCTTGTAACCTTCGGACTGAGAAATTCCGTCTGGAATAAGTCCATGAACGTGATAGTAAGCCATAAATAAAAATCATGAATGTATTTTCAATTTAAAAACCATATTTTTAAATGCATTTAAATTATCTTTAAATTTAGATTTTTAAGCCTTTTAAAATATGAATTCGTGAAAAAAAAAATTTTTATTTGGTATAGCATGTACCGTTTTTAAATTTTTTGTTAGCTATTAATTGGGTATGAGTTATTTTGCTGAACCTAACCATATTGAATATGATGCATGGTTCGATGAAAATATCGACCCTACAGACCTAATAAATTATTTAGATGAAAAAGAGTTCAGTGATTCCGTGCACGATAAGTTTCATAAAATTTCAACTAGAAATTTAACAATTGGGTCTTCTGATAATTTTCACTGGTAATTAAAAAATTTTTCTTTCCTGAGATATTTGTGAATCTTACGCAGAATATGTTCCATCACTATCTCTTCTTGCCTTAGCTAATGCAATTTCATCTACAACATTTTTAATCATGAAAGCACTTTTTTTCCATAACATTTTTCTTTTTTAATGTCCACACAATCATTTGGGATTAAATCAACATGTTCACAACAATCACATTTAATATCAATTTTCATACCTTTATAAACCTCTAAGGCCCTAGAAAAAATCCATTGCTGAACTGAAATACTATCCCAACTATCAAAATTAGACCATTTATCAAAATCCCTATTAAGGATTCTTTTTAATCCATCAGCCTGATTTACATATATTAAGTGTGAATCTTTTCTTAATTCATCATTAACACCAATTGTTTTGACAAAACTTTGATTCATTAAATATAGATTTATTGAGCAACTGTATAAATCTAAAGGATAATTTCAAAAATATAAACGAAAACATATCTCAAATAAGATCATTTATTGCTTTATCCAATCTAGAAGTATGATTTGTATCCCTGAGCAGTTCAAAATCCTTAAAATCAAAGCCGGGGGCAACACAACAACTCACTAAAGTAAATTCACCTGTACTTTTTGCAGCTTGCCAATATCCAGATGGAATCATTTCTACTGGATTATTGGAATCTAAACTTAAATTTCTTATTAACTTATTATCATTATCTAGGCACCATAAATTCAGAGGGTCGCCTCTTAGATAAATCCAAATTTCATCTGCATTTTTTACTCTATGCCAAGCACTTTTAGCATCTCTTTCCAAAAGATAATAAATTCCGGTAATAAAGTTTCTAATTTGGCCATCTTCCCTTATTAAAGAATTCTTACTCCTTACGATCTCCTTAAACCATCCACCTTCAGGATGAGGCGATAAATTAAATTGTTTTATTATTTCAATATTTTTCTGATTAGGATTCACTTTACAAAAATATAATTTAATTTTGTCTTAAATTAATAAAACCTGAAAATAAATCAAAATTAAATATGTTCTCAAAAAAACTTAAGCACAAATAACAGACAAATCTAGAAAATTTTTATTTTCATCTGCCAGTTCAGTTATGATTCTCTTGAGCCATTCAGAGGTAGTTTCACAATAGCCCACGTTTAAAATAGTTTTTTGCTTTACTGTTCCTTCTTTGTTCATAGTTAAAGTATTTTTATATAAATTAGTATTTAATTAAATCCATGTGAATAAGTCTTAATTACTATCTATTTCAAAAAGTTGTATTTAATACATATTTAAGAACTGCTCGTAAACAAATAAAATTAAATCGTTGACAAGAAAATCTATACAAGTAAGAGTAGAAAAAATTTATAATTTAACCTATGAATAACATCAAGATTGAGGAATTGATGAAAGTAAGGTTCGATGGTATTGCTAATAGGATTGGGCAATTAAGCAAAAGGGAAAGTGAGTCTTTATTACTTGAGCATCTTGAGTGGTTGGAGGGAGGATGGGAGACTGAAGAAATCTTATTTTTAAAAAAGCCCTACAGAAAATGGTGGTTCTAACTCCACTTCTCTGAATAATTAATAATGGCCTAAGGGACCAGGGCCAGATCCTATTTTATAAGAATTGTCTAAAGATTTCTCAACAAATAATTTAGCTTTTTGTATGGAATCAAATAAATCAAAACCTAAAGCCTTGTAACCACAAATAGCAGCACTCAAAGTACAGCCGCTACCGTGGGTATTTTTTGTATTTATAAAATTATTAAATAGCCACTCTTTTCTTCCATTTAAGTCAAGGAAAAAATCCTTCCCTTTCATATCTTTTAAACCGCCACCTTTTATAAGTACCGCTTTAGCTCCAAGACCAATAATTTTTCTTGCTGAATTTTCGATATCTTCTTTACTCCTTATTTCTAAACCAGTAAGTAGATTTGTTTCATAAATATTTGGAGTTACCAAATCAGCAATTGGTAATAAGAGTTTTTTATAAGCATTAATAGCAGAATCTTCCAGTAATTTAAAACCAGTTCTTGTAACCATTACTGGATCAATAATTTTGGTTATTTTGTATGCATTTAATTTTGAAGCAGTATCATTAATTATCCTTTCATTTAATAGCATTCCAGTTTTTAAGGCATCAATACCAAAATCAGCAAATAAAGTATCTAACTGATTTAATAAAGTATTCTTCTCTACTGGTTGAACGCATGTAACCTCTACACTATTTTGTGCGGTAATACATGTAATAACAGAACATCCATGTACTTTGAGGGCCATGAAAGTTCTCAAGTCAGCCTGTATGCCTGCTCCACCCCCAGAGTCACTACCGCCTATTGAAAGTGCAATTTTAGAATACATAATTTATTAACTCGTTTTTGAAAGTACTATAAATAAATTTTAATTAAAATTAGAAATCTGAATATGCATTAAAAAAATCTAACTCCAATTCCATAGCTCTCCTATATAAATATTTGGCCTGATTAATATCATATGTTTCTTTATTAGTCTCAATAAGATTTTCAAGTAAATCTGCTAGTTTTTCAAAGCTCTCATCAGAATAAGTAATTATCCATTCTTTATATTTATTGTCAAAATCCTCCTTATACAAACTTTTTCCTATCCAATAATAAAGTCGCATACATGGAGTCATTGCAAACATTATTTCAACGGAGCTAAGTCTTTTGGAAGTATCATCAAGAAAATCTGTATAATTTTGAGTGGCTTTTTTTATATAGTTATTAGACAAATCAATATCCCATTCTTTTGCATACGTTTCATGAAGTATTAACTCCTCTGAAACACCCATTAACAGTTCACTTAACTTCCTTATTGAGTACTTATCTTTTGATTTGGAAACAGCAAGACCATAAGCCTTAGCAAAAGTCTCTAAAAAGAAATAATCTTGAGCTAAATATTCTTTAAATATATTTTTAGGGAGACTTCCATTCTTTAAACCTTGAACAAATTTTGTATTTAAACTTAGTAAAGCAATCTCATAATTATCCTCCCAAAGTTTTTTTGTTATTTTCATTTTTTTTTTATTTTTATTTATTCTAAAATTTTTTATATTTTTTACCTACAAACTTAATCTTATTTTTCTAGGATAAAAAGAAAAAATTATGAAAGAAATAAATATCTTATGGTTTAAGAAAGATTTAAGAATTTTTGATAACGAATCTCTCTGTGAGGCTATAAAAGATAATGATATTTTACCTATTTATATTATTGAGTTAGATATTTGGAGCCAAAATACTCATTCAGATAGACAATGGCAATTTTGCAAAGAAAGTTTAATAGATTTAAGAAATGCACTTGCTGAGATTGGACAACCATTAATTATCAGGACTGGCAATGTTATTAATATTTTTGATGAAATTAGTTCAAAATTTAAAATCAAAGGTATATATAGCCATCAAGAAACCGGAGATTGGCTTACTTATAAAAGAGATCAAAAAGTAAGAGAATGGGCTTTAAGCAAAAATATTATTTGGAAGGAATTTCTACAATTTTCAGTTTTTAGAGGAAATTTAGATAGGAATAATTGGTCTAAAAAGTGGCAAGAAAATTCCGAAAAAAAATTACTTAAAGCTCCATTAAGAATTAATCCTATTAACTTTAATATTGGGGAAATACCCTCAGATGAAATTTTTACCTTTAAAAAAGAAACTTGTCCAGGAAGAATGCAAGGTGGAAGAAAGAAAGGTTTAGAGAGAATGCAATACTTCTTTAGTAATAAATTAGATTCTTATTCAAAAGATATATCTAGCCCAGAAAAATCATTTGATAGTTGTACAAGACTATCCCCATATATTTGTTGGGGATGCATTTCATTAAAAGAAATTTTTAAAAAAGCAAATATATCAAAAAACAATAATTCCAGGATGTTAAAAAGCAGATTAACTTGGCATTGTCATTTTATTCAAAAACTTGAAAGTGAACCAGAACTAGAGTTTAGGGAATACCATCCTTTTTTTAAAAATATTAGAGAAAAAAATAATGAATTACTTTTTTCATGGAGTTCAGGTAATACGGGCTTTCCTTTTATAGATGCATGTATGCGTTCATTAAATTTCAATGGATGGATTAACTTCAGGATGCGAGCGATGTTAATGTCTTTTGCTAGTTATAATTTATGGCTGCCATGGCAAGATTCGGGCTCTGTATTAGCAAATAAATTTGTAGATTATGAGCCTGGAATACATTGGAACCAATGCCAAATGCAATCTGGAACTACGTCTATAAATACCAATAGAATTTATAATCCTATTAAGCAGGGAAAGGATCATGATCCTCAAGGGAAATTTATAAAAAAATGGATACCAGAATTAAAAAATATATCACTTAATTTCATTCATGAACCATGGCTATTATCTAGATTTAATCAAGAAGAATATGAACAAATTAATTACATAAGACCAATAATTGACATCCCAAATAGCACTAAAACTGCAAAGAAGAAAATTCAGGAAATCACTAAAAAGGATGGATATTGGGATATCTCAAAAGAAATTTATTTAAAGCATGGCTCTAGAAAAAGGCTTAGAAAAAATATAAATAATAAAAAAATTGTTTCTAAGGAAAAGGAAAAACAATACGAACTGAAATTAGATTTCTAAATTTTATTTTCAGAAATTTCCATTTTAGCCCCTAAGAAAGTTTTTTAAATTTTGAAATTAAATATATAAATCCACGATGAAGTAATGCAAGCTTTATTGTAATAATTGGATTTTATTAATTATGTCTGAAAGATTTGAATGGGACGATACCAATAGTTCAGGTATATGGTGGAGTACTAATGTAAGTATTAGAGACGAGTGCATTTTGCTCAAAGAAGATACTCAATGTGAAGATTCTGATATCGTCGAACTTCTCAGGAGTATTGCACAAAATATTGAAGATAATGGCCTTTAATTTTTAAAGGAATATTCTCTCTTTTAGAGATTTTGAATTCCTTTTACAGCTTTTATTAATTCGATACTAATACCTTTTTCACTCATTGAATGACCAGCATCGTTAACAATAATTAATTCAGAATTCTTTAATTTCTTATTTAGATCCCAAGCACTCCTAACAGGACATACTACGTCGTACCTTCCTTGAATTATTTTTGTTGGAATAGATTCTATTATTTTTATATTTTTCAAAATAAAATTATCTTCTAAAAAAATATTATTAACAAAATAATGGCATTCGATCCTTGCAAATGCATCTGAAAAAGAATTAATTTGGGACTTATCAAAATCAAATTTTTTATTTATTAAATGACTAGTTGAGAGTTCCCATTTTGTCCAAGCTGCTGCTGCTTTTGATCTAAGATTTGCATCTGATGATGTTAGATATTTATAAAAAGAACTTATCAAATCATTTCTTTCTTCTTTTGGTATTACAGAAATATATTCTTCAAATTGATCAGGGAATATCTCACTTGCACCATATTGATAGAACCACAATAATTCAAACTTTCTACATAAAAATATTCCTCGTAAAGTTAAGCTTTTAACTCTTGAGGGATTTTTTATTCCATATATAAGTGAAAGTGTTGAGCCCCAAGATCCACCAAACAAATGCCAACTATCTATTTTTAATAGAATCCTTAATTTCTCAATATCATCAACTAAATGATTAGTCGTATTTTCTTTTAATTCTGAGAAAGGAGTTGAAGAACCGCAACCTCTTTGGTCAAATTGAATAATATCGAATATATCTGGATCAAAGTATCTTCTATATCTTGGTTGACTTCCTCCACCTGGGCCTCCATGAATAACTAGTATTTTTTTACCATTTGGATTGCCAGATCTTTCCCAATAAATCTTATGAATATCACTTACTTGTAAAAAACCCTTTTCACGAACTTCAATTTTAGGAAACAAGACTTGATCTTTCATTTTGAAATATTTTTAAACATTTAATAAATCCATATTATCCAAAAAGAAGTCTAACTTAGAAGTAATTTGTTAAAAAAAAAGGACTGGTGGTACAGTCCTTTTTGATATTTGATTTCCTTCTAACAGGATATAAAATAACATATTTTAAAGTCTATTTACTCATAAACCTAGAATACGTGAATTCGGGGATTTCTCTCGATAATTTCAGTCCCTGTTGTCGCTAGTAATTATAAAGCGAAGTCTTATCAGACTAATTGATTGAACTTGAATTTTCGAATAATCCCATTCTCAGGAATACGCTTCCTATATTTTGGAATTTGCTAAATTTCAGGCGGACTATCAATCATTTAGATTGCCTCCGAACTCAACATTTATAAATTACTCCATTTTATATTTTCAGTAAATACGTAAATATGCTGATTTACTTTTTTCTTAATTTGTAAGAGAATTTTGATGATCCTTTGTTTTTTATAGATAAATATAAAAATTTAAGTCTATAATCCTTAATCATTCAGATTCAATTATTCTTTTATCACTATCAGAAAGTTTATAATCTTCCAATAACCTCTCAACAAATTTTACACACTCATCAATAGAAGGATTCTTATCCCCGCACTTAAACCAATCTCTAATCCAATCTGCCAAGTCAAAAGTTAATTTTGTAGTAAGCAGATTTACCAATCAGGGTAATTAAAATCTCAGCCAATAGTTTCTTCATAAAATTACCCTTCTTTTATACCTTTTCATATTTTTCAATTATCTTTTTAGAAGAAGCTATTGAGAGATTTAAATCTCCTTCATATATGGGCTCCATCGTAATTGATATAATGGTTTAAATTATTTATTTTTCTATATAAGAATTTAATAAATAGATTATTAATATTCATTATGAATTTCATCAAAAAGAACAAGATCTTAACACTAATGGCGGTAATTGCAGTTTTATCATTTGTATTAGAAAAAGTAGGCATAATACACCCTTAAATTAATTAAGTTTATTTGATAAATACTTCCTAATGAAATAAGTAAACAGATACTATTACTGCAAAAATAAGCAATGGAGATAATAATGTAAAAATTAAAGTTGAAAGATAAATAGCCATAAATTTTTATAATTATTTAAATTCAATAAACACTACTTTTAGAAATTTTCAATAGTTAGAATTTCAATTATTAAGAAAAAAACATTTTGAATAATTAAAGATATAAAAAGGTTTCAGATTAATGTGGCCTAAATTCAAAAGAAGGTAAAATATTAAAAGAAATTTTAAATAAAATCTTTCTTACGATATTTCCCTTTTTTTCTTATTTCTTTTGCAGCCAATATTTGTTGTTTTCTTCTTATTTTATGATCACTGATGGGGTTTTCATCATTATAGACATATAAAACTTCCTTAATAAACTCTTGACGTGACGCTGCCATTTCTAACATCGGAAACATTATTGCTAGATCCCAAGCGACAGAATAGTATTTTCTATTTTTATCTAATAAATCATCCTTATTAACAGATAACCACAAATCATGTCTAAAAGTTCTTAAATGGGAGGCGTACCAAAAATATTCCCTAAATAAGTTAAATTTTCTTATTAAGCCTGGATATTTTTTACCTCGAACACCTTTGGAGCATAAATGCGAACCATATGTTATCAAACAATTTGTTTCTGAATACTTTTCGTGAAGGATATTAAGAACATCACCACTGTATAAGTAATCATCTCCATCAATCAAAATATCAATAGTCCGAGGTGGTTCTTTTATTTCTTTATTAAGCAAATTAAAAATATTATTTAATGCTCCTAATCTCCTAGGATTTTTAATTATCTCAAAATTCTTATGCTTATTACATATTTCAAAAGCGATATCATAAGAAGAGTCAGTAGAGCAATCATCAACTATTTGGACATGAAAATTTTTATAGGATTGTTTAATAATTGAATTAAGGCACTTTTCTATATATTTCTCCGCATTGAATAGAGGGATTACGATATTAAATAAGTAAGATGAATTTTGTTTAGGAATAGGATATTTTTCCAATTAAAATTTAAATATTCTTAACTTAAGATTATATACTTAATACAAGATTAGAACTATCTAAAGAATCTTTTTCTTAACTTTATATTTTTGTTTAAAAAAATGCTTTTTTCTAGAATGGTTGGGGGATTAGGTAATCAATTATTTCAAACCGCAGCATTCTTGAAATATCGCACTAAGAAAGAAAAAGTAATAATTTCTTTTTTAGGAGATATTCACATCCCAAAAAGAGAAAATTGCCTCAATTATATTTTTGAAATTCCTGAGTGGCTTTATTATGATAATTCTAGAAAAATTAACTTATTCACAAGATTTTTAGCCAGAAGTTCTGCAGGACTAAGGTTTGGCAGTTATATGCCATATATAGGTGTAAATGATAGGAACTTTTATTTAAAAAATTCTAATTTTTTAACTAAAAAAATATTATTTTTCGATGGTTATTTCATACATAACTGGAAGTATGAAGAAATGAATGAATTATTTAGTCAATTAAAATTAAGACCTATTTACTTGAATAATGAGCATATTAAAATTTGTAATGAAAATGTAATTATGCATGTTAGGGGAGGTGACTTCCTCAAAATAAAACACTTAAATATTTGCGATAATTACTATTATAAAAAAGCAATTGAATATGCACTGAGAAAAGGATTTAATACTTTCAAGGTGATTTCTGAAGATCGACAATATGGTAAAGAAATTATAAAAGAAATGAAAAAATATTTTATAGATTTAAAAATTTCAATTCTTAAATCAAATTCTATAAAAAATGATTTTAATATTATAAGATCTTCAAATTTAGCTATATTGAGCAATAGTACTTTTTCTTGGTGGGCATCTTTCTTCTCAACTTCCAAAAAAGAATTCTTAGTTCCCTCCAATTTCTCTTTAAAAGAAAAAAGAATTATTCTTCCAAATGAAAATGTAATAGTTTAACAAATGTATGTAAGTACATATTCAAATAATCAAATTTTGCATAAAATCAGGCTATATAATCTTTTTAAGAAATTAACGAGAATTCGATTTTCATAATGAATATATTTTTTCAGAGAATTAGATGCATATATCTTAAAACTTTTATTTTAAGGCCAAAAATAATTTCAACGATTATATTCATTCCTTTTTTATATTTTCTGGGTTGGATTTTAGCAAGTCCTCTTATTTTTCTAGGTATTGAAAAAGAAAATATCTCTTTAATTGGGACGATAATAACGTTTTTAATTTTTGTTATTTCATTACCTAAATGGTTTGAAGTTCGATGGAAATTAAATAATGTTTGGAAATTAGTTGGAATCAAGAAAACAAATAGGAATAGGGAACCAAGTTTTTACTTTTTAAAAGGTTTGTTAGGGGCAATCAGTCTATTATCAGCAATATTAATTCCTATAATTCTCTTTAAAGACGGTATTTGGTTAGGCGAAATATCAATAGATATTTTGATAAATAGCTTACTCTTGATCTTTGGGGTGGGATTTGCAGAAGAACTTATCTTTAGGGGCTGGCTTCTAGAAGAATTTAAAAATCAATTTGGTCTAAAAAAAGCTTTAATTTTTCAGTCATCAATATTTAGCATAGTACATATTGGATTTAATTTACCTCTTTGGCAAATGATAAGCATACTATCGGGATTATTTTTGCTTGGTATATTTTTAGCATTTTTGAGATTAAAAAATAATAACTCATTGTGGGGTTGTATAGGCTTACATGGTGGACTTGTAGGAGGTTGGTTTTTAGTAAATAATGGTTTATTTGAAATATCAAAAGATGTTCCAATTTGGTTAGTAGGACCAGGCAATACAAATACAAATCCATTAGGAGGTTTTTGGGGTATTTCACTGTTATTTTTTTTATGTTTTTTATATTTTTTTATTTTGAAAAAATATAAAAAATTTAATTAAATAAGATATAGATTTCTCAAGATTAAAGATAATTACTTATTGATTTTTGATTAATAATTGTCAGATTAAAATAAAGCTTAATATTCATATGAACTTTGAGGCAGGAATAAGATTTATTTTGTTTTTAATAATTTTTGGAGTTACAAATTATCTGATGATGTTGAAAAGATATGAAAACGACATCAAAAAAAAGAAATATTTACAGCAGAAAAAAATTTCCAGGCTATACCCTAAAGGTTCATTTATTTTCTGAAATTAAAAAAATTTTTTTTTGAATTTACTCACCATTTTTTATTAGTTTTTTGCCAACCTTCATTTAACAATTTTTGCCATAATAATCTTGCTTCTTCAATAACAATTTTTTTTCTAGTTTTCATTAATGGAGGATTTTCTCCATGAATTCCCATAATAATGCCTTCTTCAATATACATATAATCAATAGATTTATCTGAATTATCTCTATCTTTGTAGAAACGCATCACCCCTACAAAATTGGAGTCAATTAACCAGAAATCATTTGTTGAATTCAATAAACCAAAATAAAATTAAATTTATCACATGTTTGATTGCAATCTACGAGGAAAATATCTATTTAGTTTTTCATATTTGATATGTTTTTTCTTTTTGTCTACTTTTTTTCAATTCGCCACGTTTTTTCTTAACCTCAACTCTTTTTTTTTGTGATGCTTTAGTAGGTTGTGTAGATTTTCTTAATTTCAATGGTTTATTTAAAGCATTTTTTAGGATTGAACTTAATTTCATTAAAGCTAGCTGCCTATTTAATAATTGATTTCTGTGTTCTTGAACCGCTAAACGTAAGCTATTATTGACTAATTTGTTTTTCAAGTTTCTCTTGAGAATTTCTTTCTGATAATCATTTAATACTTGGGAATCTTCTAAGTTAAATATAATCTCTACTCTGCTTTCAATTTTATTTACATTCTGTCCTCCAGGACCGGAGGATCTGGAAAATCGCCACTTAATTTCGTTGGAAGGGATTACTAATGTTTTAGTAATTTTTAAATCCATTTTTAGTTCTTTTTGATTTAGATTTTTGAATCATCTCCTTAATACTTTAAAACATACCTTAAAATTAGATCGGTAAATACTGGGCGGTTAAGTTAGGTAAACCGAAATTCGGTGTATTAGCCGTATCAATATCTTCGGTATTTATCCTTTCATATTTCAAAAAATTATCAGATATTGAACATGTACTAATTCAAAGGTCACTTATGTATTCAATGTTTGATCTTCTTTTTGAATCACCTTCATATCGCCAAGTATATGTTATTTCCGATAGTGAAATGAAGGATTTAAAGAAAAACCAACATCAAGAAGAGCTTGATGAAATTACAAAACAAAAAGTAAGACTTGAAGATGCATTTAAAGCGCAATTAAAACATCTTGAAGAGAGAGAAAAAGAAGTAAAAAAAGAACTTAAAGTACTCTCATCCTCAAAAGATAAATAATTTATTTTTAGAGAAACTACTTTTTCCAAAGACGGTTTTTAACCGTCTTTTTTAATTCTTTTAATCTAAAGGTATCCATTAAATCCACAAATTTTAAAAATATTTTCCATAATAAAAACATGAATAATAATAAAGAAAAAATAAGAATGTTCTTACCCTTTAGTTGGGTTATTTGTGCTGCAATATCTTTTGCTTATATAAATTCACATTTAATAAATACCTAATAAATGTCTTATCCCTCAAGAGACGAAATACTTGCATCTTCTAAAGGGTGGGTAGCATCATTATTAAATTTTCTTCCTGGTTTAGGATCAGGTTACTTATATCAAAGAAGATGGAAACCCTATTTTTTTACCCTCACTGCTAGTACTTTATGGTTCGCTTTAGGTTTTTTTATACAAGGAGATTCAGAACCTTCTCAAAGTGAACAAATAATTGGAATTTCTGGTCTTTTTTTCATATCAATAGTTACTGTTATTGAAGCCAACTTAGCTTTCACAAAAACAAGTATTAAAACAAAAGCTAAAAACGAGAAAAAAATGTCCTCCAACAAAAAAGGATGGTTTAAATAATTCAAAAAATTAAATCAAAAAATACTTAAGTAGTTCTCAGTTTCTTAATTTAATTAAAAAATTACAATAAATAATTTCTAAGATAATTTAAAAATTCTTTTAGTTATAAAAAAATAAAATTTCTTTTTCTTTGAGACCTTCCCATCCAGAGTCTATTAATAATTGATTCAATGTTTCTTTATCAAAATGCTTAGAACCCGTTTTGACGCATCTATTTCTCATTGATTTTTTAACACCACTCCTTTTTCTTTTATTCTCTTCATCCATAATTCTATTGTATAGATCAAGCATTTTTTTAGGAATTGGAGAACCGTCAAGATCCACTCCATTTTGAATAGCAAGATCAACAGCCTGCATTCCCAATTTCTTCATATAATAAAAAAAACTGAAACTATAATAAAACAAAACTTACTAATCTAAAATTCTTTGAATAATAATTTATTGATTTTGAATTTCCTTAAGAACTCTAATAGCCTCTTTTATATGTTCAGGACCATTCAATAAATCTCTAAAAATATGCCTAACTGTCCCTTTGCGATCAATAACGTAAGTTACCCTACCATCCATAAAACCTAATACTTTAGGGACTTTAAAAGTTTTCCTAAGAGAGTTATTCGTGTCGCAAAGTAGTGGATACTGTAATTTATTTTTATTAGCAAATGCCAAATGACTTGAGGTACTTCCATTACTTACTCCCCAAACTTGCGCACCTAACACTTTAAATAAGTCATATTTATCTCTAAAACCGCAAACTTCTATAGTACAACCCGGCGTATCATCTTTTGGATAAAAAAACAAAACAAGGGGACTTTTTAATCCCTTATTTGATCTTTTAACTCCATTTTGATCCAGTAAAGAAAAGTCTGGAATTTTATCTCCAATCTGCACAACAGTTCTTATAAAATTCTATATTAGAGGTTAATATGTTTTTTTTGTGGCCTTCAAAGTAAATAACTAATATTAAAGTCATTTTTTTTGTTTTAAAAGATACTAAAAAATTATTGAAATAAACTAGGGTTGAATTATTAATTTAATATTATGGAATTAATAATTTATATTTTTTTATTTCTTATTCTTTTTTTGGGAGTTATTTTTAATTTAAAAATAACTAATTTAAAAAAAATTAAAGAAATACGAAACGATGCTAAAGATTATTCAAAAAAGAATAATTAAATTAATATTACTAAGATTAAAATTCAATTTTTTCATTTGGAGTAAATACTGAGCAATATTTTTTTACAAGGTCCTTTGGCTGATTGGTGGAAGAATTCGTTAATTTTAATTTTAGTTTTTCAATAGCATCATTAGCATTAATCTCACCTAGTCTATATCTTGCACACGTATCCAATACTTTAAACATTTTTGTGGTAACAGCTTCCGCTGGGAAAATAAAAAATAGGTAAAAAACAACAAATAAGTACTTCATTTTTATTAAGATAAAAGATATTTAGCGAATAGTTTCAATAATTTGGAAAAAATTAATTAAGAAAAAGATTATAATTTAATAAAATAATCTAATTTGAGCTGAATCTAGGGATTTCTATAAAATAATAATAAAAGAAATTAAGATAAAATAAGTGAAAGTGATAAATGGTCTCGGTGAAAATGAGAAAATTAATAGATAAACATAAAACTCTTATAAATTGGTACCAAAAAAAATTGAAATTGAGTGATTATCAATTACTTTGGTTAGTTTTCTTTAAAGGAGTATTAATAACAATAATATTTTTCAAAATTCTTTAATATTAATAAAGCTATTCCAGGAATGAAATTTTCAAATTATTTGACTATATTTAATAATAGATTTCCTAATGATTTAAATAGTTATCTGTTATGAATATTTTTGGTGTAGGTTTACCTGAAGTTACTGTAATACTTATCTTAGCTCTTTTAATTTTTGGTCCCAAAAAGCTTCCAGAATTAGGAAAACAGCTTGGCAAAACTTTGAAAAGTCTTAAAAAAGCGTCGAATGAATTTCAAAATGAAATCGATCAAGTTATGAACGAAGAAGATAAAGATGAATCTCCTAAATCTATAGAAAGCAATCAAACAAATATAATAAATCAAGAAAAAATAGATTCAGAAAACAGCAAAAAATAATATCTTGGATAGGCCCATAACCCCCATAGACGAATTTGAAAGAGCATTAGATAAAGCAGCTCTTACTAAAGAAGAATATGAATTGATAGATTACATCCGCTACACAAGTGTTTTTACACAACCTAGTCTTATTAAAGATTTAAAAAGGCCATCAAAACCTCCTCTTTTGTCAGTTCTGTGTCAAATTTGCAGAAAAATTGGTTTGGAGATGCCAGATCATTTCAAACAGGTAATTGAGTGGTCAATTGAAATAAGTGATCACAATACAAAATGGGATGCTCATTTAATTTGCGCAGAAGCATTGAATATAGACGAAATCCCCTTAAGTCCTATGCATGGAACAACTTTATTTGATGTTCTTGTTGTACACAAAGAATTATTTCTTGGATTTGATTAAATTAATCATCTAAAGGCACAGAATCAGTATCTATAACTTCCGAATCATCATACTTATTAATTTTATTTTCAATCCAGTTATTTATAAAACTAACTAAAGGCAATGAACCTCTAAAAATAAAAATAGAGGTAGGTAAAGCGCTTAATAAGCCGACTACAGGACTTTTAAAAAGTAATCTTCCGGCTTTTATGTTAAATAAAATAATAAGCGCTGAGGGAACTATAACTTTAACTACTGTTTTGAGCGCCTCAAGCCAACCGACACGATATATCCACCATATTAAAATTATGCCAACTATATAGAGGAATAAATAAGTCATAAAAATAGTATAATAATTATCTATTTATCTTGTTCTTGCTAAGAAAAAGATTTTATAAATTTCTTTAACATCAATCAATCAAATTCTAGTAATGAGTTTTTCTGAAATAAGAAAATTTTTAATTAAGATGCAATCTGATGAAGAATTAAAAAAGCAGGTTACGACATCCTCTACAGCAGATGATGTAGCTTTAATAGGTCAACGCTTAGGTTATGACTTTTCAGGAGATGATCTCTTAAGATTTAATGGACAAAAAGTTGATAAAGTTACCGTTAGAAAGGTAGATCATCCAGGAGAATACCACTAAATTAAGACTTAACCCATATTCCAAGCCCTCCACCCCTGCCTCGAGCACATAACCAATTATCTTTAGTGCTAATTCCTACAAGTGAGAAAAAAGGCATTTTTTTATCTTCTGGTTTTTTTAATTCCTTATTAAATATAGGAAAACTACTGATACTAATTTTCAATTCTTCAAAATAGAAAGCTAATAAAGGTCTAATCCCTTTTAATTCTGCGCTGCCGGTAAAAGTAATATTTAATAATCCGAAATTAATTGAATTTTTTATTTCATAATTTATTCGATTATCTTTATTTTTACTTTTCAATTCGAGTCTTGCCGACAATACTTGGAGAATCGAACTGGTTATATTTTTGATTTCATCTGACTCCTTTCCCCATACATACTTCAACTTCCATATGCCTAACAATTCCTCATATACAATTCCACTACCATTTTTTTGGGAATTTTTTTCTAAAAGTTTTATCTCATTAATATCTGGAAAGTGTTTCATAATAAATCTTAATCTAAGAATCAAATACTAAGATAACTTCATAAAAAATGTTCTTAGTTAAAAAATCTCTCCAAAAAGATTTCTTTGTTTCAATATATTTCCAAAAAAATAATTTTTTGGCACACATAAGGAACAAGATCTCGTTAATATATTTACATAAAGTAACTAATCAAATGGATTTCATCTCTAAAAGTCAAGGATATATACCTTTAAAAGCTGTTCCGTACATATTTTTCCTTGCTGTTGTTCTAAGTATTACCACTTCAACTTATACATTTGTCTAAAATTTATTAGTTTTACGAGAAGAGTAAAGTAAATATCTAATGGACAGGTACGATGTTGTAATAGTTGGTAGTGGAATTGGGGCTTTATGTTGTGGTTCAATTTTAGCTTTATCAGGTAAAACAGTACTTATATGTGAAGCGCATACCCAGCCTGGAGGGGTTGCTCACAGTTTCAATAGAAAAGGTTACACCTTCGAATCAGGTCCTTCATTGTGGAGTGGAATAGGTAAATGGCCGACAACTAATCCCCTAGGGCAAATTCTTAAATTACTTGATGAAGAAGTTGAACTATTTCAATACAAAGGTTGGCGAGTAATTGTCCCAGAAGGCAATTTTAATCTTGATGTGGGGGAAGAACCTTTTAAACAAACAATTAAAACTTTAAGAGGTGAGAAATCTGTTAAAGAATGGGAATCATTTATTTCCGAAATAAAACCTCTTAGCCAAATAATAAATGAAATACCTTTACTCTCATTTTCTCCCGAATCAATAAATTTCTTAGATCTAATAAATTTAACCTCAAAATTTTTACCTAATATCAATCAAATACCAAAAATTAATAAAGGCTTTGGAAATTTAGTTAATAATCATCTAGAGGATCCTTTTCTCAGGAATTGGGTTGATTTATTGAGCTTTTTGATAAGTGGTATGTCAATGCATGATACAAATACAGCTGCAATGGCTACTTTATTTAACGAATGGTTTGAACCAAATTCATACCTTGAATACCCCAAAGGAGGTAGTGAATCTATCGTAAAAGCCTTAATTAATGGATTTAAAAAAAATGGAGGAGAATTAATTCTTTCTTCGAGAGTAAAGACAATTAACTTCAATAAAAATTTAGCTACAGGTATAACTCTTAATAATGGTTCTAGTTTTAGTTGTGAATCTGTTGTCACGAATACTGATGTTTGGAATTTAAAAAAGTTAATTCCAAATGAAATTTCAAAAAAATGGAATCCAAAGGTTATAAACCCTAATAAATGTGATTCTTTCCTTCATATACATCTAGGTTTTGATGCTGATGGTCTTGAAAATCTGCCAATACATGCGATACATGTTGATAAGTGGGAAAGAGGTATAACCGCAGAAAGAAATATAGCTGTATTTTCAATCCCATCTGTTTTAGATAAAAATATGGCCCCTGAAGGAAAACATGTTCTTCATGGATATACTCCCGCAAATGAACCTTGGGAAATTTGGGAAAACCTAAATCCAAAGGAACTAGAATATAGAAATTTGAAAGAAGAAAGATGTTCAATATTCCTTAATGCAGTGCGAAAATTCATCCCTGATATAGATGAAAGGATTGATTTAAAGATGCTAGGAAGCCCAATCACACATAAAAAATTCACCAATACCTATTGCGGTAGTTACGGCCCTGCATTATCTGCCGCAAAAGGTCTTTTCCCAGGCTGCAAAACTCCAGTGAAAAATTTATTTACTTGCGGTGCAAGTACATTTCCAGGTATTGGAATTCCTGCTGTTTCAGCAAGTGGCGCTTACGCAGCTGAAAAAATTATTGGTAAAAAAGAATTTAAAAATCTTCTTAAGAAAATAAATTTATGAATCAAGTTCTTTTTTATAACTCTACAAATACTTAGTTAAGAAATAAGAATAAAGAAAGCAAAAACGTTCAATAATGATAATCTTTATCTGAACATAAACTTAACTTATAGCTCTTATATGTTTTTCTTATCAATTCCTCAAGCCTGGCATTTAGTTGGCACTTGGTCAGAACAACTTCCAAACGAGTCAAATCTTATTGGAATGGGCCAAACAGAATTAATGATGACTTTACATTCAATATTCGTTCCTCTCTTACTCGTAATTTCATATTATCTATTCAATAGACTTAATAAAAACGAATCAAAGAAAATTAAAGGATGATCGTTTAGGGTTTATTTAGCTGAACTTCTTCTAACTACTTTTCTGCCTGAAGAAGTATCAATTCCGCTTGATTCTTTAGTTTGTGAATTAGTTTCAACATTATCAGCATCACTTTTATCCATTTCTGCGCAAACACCTACTACCATGGCAGCTTGCATTTGATCTGGTAAATCTCCAATAGTTAATAATGCCTTTAAAACTAATTGAAGTCTTGTTTGCCGATCAATTTCTGGTCTTAGTTTTTTTACAGTATTCCAAAGTTCTTGGGTAACTTCTTTTAAAAGTTCTCGATCTACAGCCAAATTAAATCCTTCTTATGTTTCTACTAATTTAACAAAAAATTGGATCTCGTAAAATAAAATTAAATAAAAAGGTTGTTAGTTGATATTTTTCTATCCGAATACAAGTTGCATTTGTTGATGCAATTCATTCCTCTTTTGCAAAAATTCATCTTTTTCAATCTTTTTTAAAGAAAAAGTTCTATAAAATTTTTTTTGAATCTTTATTGGAGTATTTTCAAACTTTACATTTTTGCTTATTAGAGAATTCCACTCTTTTGAATTAAAAGGGGCATACGGAGAAGATGGAATCACTTTCATGTCTTAATAATACATCTGTACTAATAGTAATACATATTTACTATAGTGCAACAATTCCGTCCACTCGTCTTGATTTTAAAGTGTCTTTGCGAATGGATTGATTTTTTTATCTAATTTGCAGGAATTATAAGTTTGATAAATGAATTGAAGTATTATTTGTAACTTATTTATCCCTTTTTTTAGTGTCTTAAAACTTTTCTCGCTAAAAACCTTTTAAAATTGCGAATTTGTTGAAATTAACATTGACAAGAAATATTTAATAATTCTTCCTATAAAAAGAATAATGAACTGATTAAAAATGCTTCTTAGTAATAAAAATAGACTAAAGATCCAAGGAATAATTAAAAGAATTGTTCAAGATAAATCAATTACATTAGAAGAAAGAATATATGTTGAGAAATTTGCGCACCATAATTCGACAATTTCTCTTTGGCTGAAAAAAGCTAACAGCTTAAGAAGGAATGGTACAAAAAATGATGGGGGGATTGATAACCTTTTACAATCATTTGGGATAGATGGACTAGATAAAGAAAATCATTTCAACCCAAATGAAGATGATATATCGGATTGGTTTGGCGGTGCTCCTGGTTGGCTAAGGAGAAGCTAGATTCATTAATTATTCAACTTACCCAAGCTATCTTACACAAATATATACTCATAAAAGATATAAATACCCAAAAAACCCATGGTATAAATTTAATTGGAACTAAATATTTTTTTGAAAAGGTTTTCATATAGATTTTTCTTTTAGATTATTTCTTCCTTACCTTTTTTGAGAATAGGTTTAATTGCTCTATTTAAAAATTAAACAATTTTCGAAACCTAAAAGATATTAAATCACGTTAAGTAGATAAAAGTTAAGCAGCCTTAATTATCACAATCTAAGCGACTTTATTTCCAATTTTCCTAGTAAAATTTATTATTTTTGCCTCATCATGGTATGAATTATTCCAATATTTTATAAGTCTTTCCAATTCATCAATCCTCTTTTTGGCATTTGCAATTTTTTCAGTAGTTGTCATATGAAATTTTTATCTATCCAATTAATGCATGAAAAAAAAATATTTCAATGGAAGTGATAATTTTTAGAATATTAATATTAATTTTTAGTTAATTAATTTAAAATACTGTAGTCCTCTAGAGGTTGAGTAATTATACTTAAAGAAAAACGAAATTCATGAAGCATTTAAATTCTTTGATTTTGGATAGTACCGTTAGAATCTTAGACTTCATATACTCTGGTAGATCTTTGCAAAGATTTTGGGTTTTAGAAGTAATAGCTAGATCACCTTATTTTGCATTTCTTTCAGTTCTTCATTTTAAAGAATCCCTAGGAATTAAAAATGAAAAAACAATGATTTTAATGAAAGAACATTTCTATCAAGCTATTAACGAAACTGAGCATCTTAAAGAGATGGAGAAAAGAGGAGGAGATAGGTTTTGGATTGATAGATTTTTTGCGAGACACCTTGTGCTTGTCTATTACTGGATCATGGTTTTTTATTATTTCCTCTCTCCAGCTAATGCTTATGATGTCAACATAAAAATCGAAGAGCATGCATATGAAACTTATTCAAAATATTTATTAGATAATCCGAATGATCAAAAGATAAAAGAAATTGCTCAAGATGAATTAAATCATGTCCAGGAACTTAACGAAGCTTTGTCAATGCTTACTACAGCTTAGATTAGTGCTGAGAAATCTATTAGCAATATTGAAAGTATCACCGAAGAAGATATTAATCCTAGGCTAATCATCAATGAGACATAACCTTTTTTTCTAGGCAATTTATAAAAAGATATTCCAATAATTAATATCATTATTAATGAGAAAAAAATTATAATTTTTTCATTTACTAAGTTGAGATGTATAACTAAATTTTTTTCTTCAAAAAATTTGATAAATTCAGATAAAACTAATTCTTCTTCTATTTTCTTTGAATAGTCAAAAGAGCCTATAGAAGCAGAACCTAATAAAGATAATGCAACCAGTGCAGTAACAGGTTTTGTTAACCTGTTAAGTGTTCTGTTAAAACTTACCAATAAAATAAAAATAAACAAAGAGGTTACTAAAGGAATTAAAGGTATAAGAGTTGTTGGATTTATGAAATTTCCCACGAAAATAATATGTACCTAACTTAAAATTTTATATTATTTCGACGCGTTATTTTATTAAATAAGATTTTTTTAAGATCTTAAATGTAATTAGTACCTATTGCATTCTGTGTAAATTGATACCAAAATTAAATTACTATTGAAAAATAAAATGTTAGCCATTTCTGAAATTATTATTGCAAGTGCTATTTTCCTAGGAATTGTATATTGGGAAGTTAAATTCCTATATGCCAAAACTACTGTAGCGAAATAACTTCATTCAAAACAGGAAAAATTAAAAACATAGAAAATTTAAATAAAATTTAAGAATTTAAGTTGACAAAAAAAGCTCTGAATATGAGAGAATAAACACAAATATTTATAACCTATAATGAGCGAAGTCCAAAACTCTAATACTGACTCAACTCAACAACAGCAACAGCAACAGCAACAATCCTATTCAGACAGCAAAATTAATTCTGCTGAGAGCGAGAGACTCTATCTTGAGATGAAAGAAGCTTGGCTTTAAATTTAATTCGTATTTGAAATAATATTTCTATTAATTTTTAAAATTTTTCTTAATTCTGAATTAATCAATACTTTTTTATTTTCTAAACCCTTTAAATTTTGTTTAATCGCAAAAGTAATTTGTTTAGAAAACTTAAGCAGCTAGAGAAAATTAACGGAAGACTCGCAATGGGAGGGTTGATATATTTAGTTTTTACAAAATTAGTTTCCAACCGTGCCGACATATTAGACCAGCTTAAATCTTATTTGATTTAAGAAATGAATTGGAAGTATTATCCAGGAATATTTCTTTCTATATAAGCGTCAGTTAAGGCTAAAATTAACCCTAATAATGTTGAAAATATAGTAATTTCAATTAATTTCATTTTTTTTTTGATTTACTCCTAGTTTGCTAAATAACTCAAAGTTCGGCAACAAAACTAATAACTCGCTATAGTACGTATATACTACAAGCTATTCATTATGAGCTCAGCAGCTCCTGAGTTTCTTTTCGTTAGACCTGGTGATTATGTCGCAATTAAAAAAGAAAATTGCGAAAATACTAATAAAAAGAATAAAAATTATTGGGTCGGTCAAATTATCGACTGTATTGGAGGAGCTAGAAATCCAAATTCATGGACCTTATTTCAAGTTGCCAATATTGATAATGGAGAGATTACTATAATCAACGCAGATATTGTAGAAAAAATTTTGAAACCCTCTGAGAGTCAAGCTTATGGATAATCAAACAAACTTCCTTCAGTATTACAAAAACAATAAGGGGAATACTCGCTTTAAAGGGAATTATCCCAGTTCCAAGCAGGCAAGTCCGTATACTTGATTCATTGGGCAGGGAAGTTGAATGCCTTTATACATTCTGTAAGTTTTTGATATTTCCTCAAATCCCAAACTCGATAAAAGATAATTTGCATATGGATTCAGATTAGAGCAATCCAATAAGATTTTGGCATCTAAATCGCCAACTAACTCCCTTATCAACAATTCAGCAAGTGGTGGAGTATCCGCCAAAAGAGGTCCAATTCTCCAGCCTTGCTCATTATCCTCCAATACACAAGGTCTTATTCTGCCAAATCCGTGGCACATCCCATTATTATCGACAATTGCACTGACATTCCCATGAGAATTTTTCAACCAGTCATTTAGAAAATGTGGTCTGGGACTAGGTTCTCTTTGATCATCATAAATCAAGACCGCTTCAGAGGAGATTTTATTACCCGGTACAACTTTAAAAGAATGAAATTGATCTTTATAGAAATTTCTCAATGGCAAAGCTTGAGAACCATTTAATTTCCATCTATTTGTAATAGAAGAGTTTCTAAACCCCCACTTTGCGTAGTCATTCAATCTATCTGGGGCAGCCTCAAGACCAATACAATCAACATTTTTTAAATAATCCAGGGCATGTTCCCATAATTTCACTCCATATCCATTATTTCGGAATTCTTTTTTAACTATAAATAAACCTATAAAACCATACGAGGAATTATACTTAACACATGCAATAGAACCTATAGGATTATTATCGAGACAAGCTACCCATACACCTTGTTTATCTGTATTTCTATAAATTGATACGTCATCCATTCCAGGAGAAAATCCTTCCAGTCTTGCCCAGTTTGTAACTTCTGGAATTTCATTTATAGATATCAATCTAATTGAAAACTTTCCTCTCATAGAAATATACTAACCAAGAAAATTTTTAATTTTTAAAGACAATTTTAATAAATTTGATTATTTCATATATATTTTTCACTTTGCTTTAAGTGGTTAAAAACCTTAGTTATTTACAATTTGTCCTCTGATATATTTAATACTATTAATTAGCAATAAAATGAAAATTTCTGATAAATTTCATTTAGAAGACATTAATAAATTAAAAAGTACAGTTCTTAATGGTAAAACGGAAGATATAAAATGGCGGATCCAACATATCAATATAGTTTCTAAACTTTTGGATGAAAATAAAAAAGAGATAATAAAATCACTTTTTGTTGATCTAGGTAAATCTGAAATTGAAGGGCTTTCAGAAATCCTTTTAGTCAAAGAAGAAATTTCACTAATAAAAAAGAAACTCTATTCTTGGATGCGACCAAAAAAGATTGGTACACCTTTTTATTTATTTCCATCATCCTCCAAATTTATTTATGAACCTCTTGGATGTGTCTTGATTCTTGGTCCATATAATTATCCATTACTGTACATTTTAAAGCCATTGGTAAATATTTTTTCAGCAGGAAATACTGCAGTTATAAAACCGTCAGAGAAGTGTCCTGCAATCTCGAAACTAATTAAAAAGCTTACTTCTAAATATTTCCCTAAAGATGTCCTATTAACAATAGAGGGTAATTATAAACAATCCATAAAATTAATTGAACAAAATTTTGACCATATATTTTTTACAGGTAGTACTGAAACTGGAAAATCAATTATGAAATTAGCTTCAAAAAACTTAACTCCATTAACTCTTGAGTTAAGCGGAACCAATCCTGTAATTATTTTCAAGAATGCAAATTTAGAAGTGGCTGCTAAAAGAATTGTTTGGGGCAAATTTTTTAATTCTGGTCAATCCTGCATGGCTCCTAATCATATCTTTGTAGATAAAGAAATTGAAAATAATTTCATAGAAAAATTAAAGGAATGCATAATTAGTTTTTACGGAGACAATCCAATAAATTCCGAAAACTTATCAAAATTAGAGAAAAAGCAATATGAATCAACTTTAGAAATTCTCAAACAATATAAAAAAGAAAAAAGAATTTTATTTGGGGGAACTTTTAATAAAAAAGAATTAAAAATATCTCCTACAATAATGAGATGTAAATTAAATGAAAAAGATATTTTGCAAAAAGAACTTTTTAGTTCACTACTTCCAGTAATTGGAATTAATGATAAGGAATCAGCCTTAAAACAGATTCGTCAATCATCAAAACCATTAGCAATCTACTTATTTGGTGGCAATAAGAAAATTCATAAATATATTTCAAAAGTAACCAGCTCAGGAACAATTTGTATCAATGATGTTATGTTGCCAGTGCTTATTCCAAATTTACCGTTTGGGGGTGTCGGGCAGAGTGGTATTGGTAAATTTCATGGAGAAGAAGGGTTTCGAAATTTTTCAAATCAAAAATCTATTACTTTCAAAGGTTTTTTATTTGATTTAGACATACGGTATCCTCCCTATGAAATAGTGAAGAAATTTTTAAAGTTTATTTTTAAAATTTAAATTACTTAAATTTTTTTTCAAAAACCTAGCGATTTTAAATTAAA
>CACAQP010000004.1 GCA_902534685.1 uncultured Prochlorococcus sp. | reverse complement strand
ACACTAATATCAAAAAATCTTACATCTTTTGTATCGCGAAATTTTTCATAACTTATCAATTCAAACATTTTCGATTTGTTTGATTTGATAACTGGAATTTCTAAACTTGAGTTCAATTTTCTTTAAAGATTAAACAAATGAAAACAGATATATATATTCAAGAACGTATCAATTAACACTAAAAAAGAAACATATTATTATTTATATATTTTTTTGTTTTAAAAGAATAAATTTAGTGTTTATTTAATTTCAAGAGGTTTGATTACCCAGGATAAAGTATTTTCTAAATTGTTTTTTCCTATAAAGTTTCCTGTAATTACAGAGGTTAAATTAGATTTTGAAGAGGATACCAATGTTAAATATCTATCATCTATTAATCCTTTTCCGCTTGGATCAAAACCTCTCCAACCAGCACCTGGAATGTATAATTCAGCCCAAGCGTGCAAATCCAACTCAGAGGGTAAGGGATCTTCAAAATGATAACCACTTACAAACCTACTTGGGATACCTATAGACCTGCAAGCTTCAACCATTAGCATTGCTAAATCTCTGCATGAGCCTATACGTTCTCTAAGCGTTCTGCTAGCCGGCCATGCTGGACCAGTATGTCTTTTGGTATATTTAACCCGATCTTGAATTATCTCTATTAGTTGATAGGTAAATGATAATGCGTTATTAATGCTTCCTGCTAAGGCTTCTTGGGCAAGTTCTACTGCAGACGGATCGTGTTGTCCATTTGGCATCCATCCCTCTAATGCTCCCTGTAAATCTCTGTTAATAATGCTTCTACAAAAAGGTAATGTTAAATCTCTATTTTTAACTCCATCAATAATGTTTGGATGTTTAATAGTTTCAACTTCGCTGATTGATTCAATAGTTAAATTATCTGTTAATCCATTGAATCTGATTCTACTAATCTCTTCTCCGCTGGCAGCAAGTAATGGATAAATAATTTCTGGTTCTGGAGTTATTTTTAATTCAAAATTCTTTAGATTTTGGAATCCATTTGACCTTGGCTTTATACATAATCTATGCTCTCCTAATTGAACAGGGTCTTCGTATTTGTATTCAAGTTTGTGAATGTATTTAATTCTCATTAATAAACTTATTAATTAATAAAATATTTTTCTTGAATGAGATCATTTAATTTATTTAAATCCATTTGCAATGAATCGATTGCCTCATGTAAACCATCATTGATTATATCTTCAATTCTGATATAACTCCACTTTGCTTTAAGCAAACCTCTCATGCATTCTAATTCTGAAGGATTTTCAGTAGATGGTGAGGTATCTATCGTTTTAAGTGTATTACTTATCCCATCAAGACAGTATCTTACTGATCTCGGAAAAATTGGATCAAGTAAAAGAAATCTCGCAACTGAATTAGGCTTTATAGAATTTTGCACTGCTTTCCTAAACATTTGATAAGCTCCAGCTGAGCGTAAAAGTGCAATCCATTGCAGCTCATCAAGAACTCCTCCAAGCTCATCTAAGCTGGGTAGAAGTAAATAGTATTTAACATCTAAAATTCTTGATGTTTTGTCAGCTCTTTCGATCAATCTTCCAAGAATGCTAAATCTCCAGGCGAGGTCTTTGCTTAGGGTCGCATCTGTAATTCCATAAAAAAGCTGACATTCCCTTCTTATTTCACTTAATTGTTCTTGTCTTGGTTTATTCCATATTGCCTCTCCTTCTTGCATATTCCAATATAAAATATTTATCTGTTCCCACATTTCTGAGGTCATGACATCTCTGATTTGTCTTGCATTTTCTCTTGCCATTTGAATGCAAGATATTATACTGTTTGGGTTTAAACGATCTCTTATCAAAAAATTAATAACGTCATTAGGTTTTTTCTCTGGGAATCTTTTATCAAAAGATTCTCTATCACTTGAAGCATCAATTAAGGGGAGCCAAGGTTCTGCACTTCCTGGCGGACAATCTAAGGACATTGCTTCACTAACTTCCACGAAACGAGATATGTTCTCTGCACGTTCTAAATAACGATTTATCCAATAAAGGGATTCTGCTACACGACTCAAAAGCATATTATTTACCTACGACCCATGTATCTTTGCATCCTCCCCCTTGAGAAGAATTGACGACTAATGATCCTTTTTTTAATGCTACCCTCGTAAGCCCACCAGGGCTAACCCATGAATCTTTTCCTCTCAAGATATATGGTCTTAAATCAACATGACATGGATATAATTCACCATCACATAACGATGGCACAGTAGATAATTCTAATGTTGGTTGTGCTATGAAATTTCTAGGATTATTTTTAATTTTATTAGCGAATTCTTCTATTTCAGATGTTGTTGAGTGAGGGCCAATTAACATTCCATAACCACCTGCTTCTGAGACAGACTTAACAACAAGTTTTGATAAATTTTCTAGAACATATTCTCGATCCTTTTGGTAATGACAAATATACGTTTCTACATTTTTAATAATAATTTCTTCATCAAGATAATATTTAATCATTTTTGGAACAAAAGAATAAATCATTTTGTCATCTGCTATTCCAGTCCCAGGTGCATTTGCTAAAGCAACATGACCTGCTTTAAAAACATCAAGTAATCCTGTAACACCAAGGCAGGAATCTTTTCTGAAATAAAGAGGATCTAAGAAATCATCATCAATTCGTCTGTAAATGACATCAACTCTTTTTAATCCAGAGGTGGTTTTTAAATATACATAATCATCATTACAAACTAAGTCATGACCCTGGACTAGTTGGATGCCCATTTCTTGAGCTAAATAACTATGTTCAAAATAAGCACTATTAAAAATTCCAGGAGTAAGTAGAACTATCTTGGGTGTATCTGTCCAAACTGCAAGTTCTTGAAGCGTTTTTAAAAGATATGATGGATATTCATCAATTGGTTTTACTATTCTTCCTGAGAAAAGATTAGGAAAAATATTTTTCATAACTAATCTATTTTCTAAAAAATAAGCAACCCCAGAAGGGCATCTTAAATTATCTTCTAAAACATGCCAATCTCCTTCCCTATCCCTTATTAAATCAAGTCCTGAAATTTGACACCATTTATTTAGAGGAGGTTTGAAACCTATCATTTGAGGTCTCCAACCTTCCGAACTTTCTATTAATTCTCTTGGAATTATCCCATCATTAATTATATTTTGAGAATTGTAAATATCATCTAGAAATAAATCAATTGCCTCAAGCCTTTGTTTTAGTCCTTTTTCTAATGTTATCCAATCATCTTTACTGATTATTCTAGGAAGTGGATCAAAAGGTAATATTCTTTCCGTACCTTTTAAACCAGTATCGTTTAATCTGAAAGTTGCACCATGTCTTAGTAATAATTTTTTAGCGGCAGAGTGATTCCTGTTTAATTCTTCGAGCCCCATATTATCTAAAGAAGAAAGAAGTGGAATCAATATTTCTCTAGCAGAATTAACGTTGTCCTTAAAATATTCATCAAAACTATTTTTAGGAATATAACTTGAAAACATATATTTCATCTTTTTATAACTTTTACTTTAGCTTCGAATCTTAATTCGTATTTATAGCTACAAAAAAAAATATCTCTTAACTTGATCTATTTCATTATTTTGATCATTGAAGTATATTTTTTAAAAATCTAAAAGGTATGAATTCTAGTAATTGGCAATTTGTTTTTTTTAGATATTTCGCGAGCTTTCTTTTTATCCTCTCTCACAGTTTGCTGGTTCTTGATCATCTACCAATAGGGGCGGCACTTCACGGACTTGGAGAAGTTTTTATCGCACCTTGGGCTTTTAGGGAAAGAGCATGGGATCTTGTTGTTATTGCAGTTTTATTTTTCTTCTTTGATATCTGGGGACTCATAAACACACCTTGGAATTAACTGATATTATTTATTTACCAATTCTGGAAAAATCATATTTAAAATGAATTCTTATTTTTATCAAATTTATAAAATAATTTTTATTTTATTACTTACGAATATTTCCAATTTATATGGACATAATTTATTTAATGGTGGTTGCAAAGAACATTGTGGGCAAAAAGTTAAAGTAATAAGTAATAAAAACAAATTAAAAAATATTGATGATCAAATAAATATTGAGAGTAAAAATTCTTGTTTAAATAAATCACTATGTAGAGGTTAACCTCTCGAGATTTTTTAAATTGTTTTATGAAAGTGTTTCTTTGATAATTATCATTAAAGTAATATTTGCTTGATAATTTTTATTAGGAGGATTTATTTGATTTTTAATTAAAAAAATAAAAGTATATATTAACGGTAGAAGTAATGATGACGCAGCAACTAAAGCGATTATCTGGTTCAACCTAATAAAAGGTTTTTTTACAAGATCCTCTCCACACAAGCCACAAATCAAAGTACCATTTGACGATTGTTTTTGAAATTGATATTTAGGATTGCAATATGGGCAATAATATTGAACCATTTTAAAATTTTATTGCTTTAATCATTATCTATAAAATTAGAAGAAAGTCATCCCATAACAAAAAAGAGGGCTTATTTAAGCCCTCTTTTATCTCTTACTTATATTTTTTACTGAAGTTAATAACTCACCTAAATCATGGATCCTTATTGCTAACTTCTATTAAGCTAATGCTTACCAAAATTAACTAATTGTCTTTAACTGGGGCAAAAACTCTAGAATTAAGCTTGTTTCTTAAAGGGCACCTAAACGATGCAGAAGAAGGAAGCTTAGATATTAATAAAAAATAATTGGAGCAGTTAATTAAATTAGTTCGGTTTATTACGAAATTTCAGGCAGGCTATCGATCATTTTGAAAGACCTCCTAGAACTCAACAATATAAAATTAGGAAAATATTTCTCTAAAGACAATCCGTTTTTATACGCATTGCTTTTTAATTAAAAATGTCCGAGAGTAGTAATCAATCGTGCTAATTTTCTTGAGATATTTTTAGTAAGTTTTGCTTATTTCTTTTGATATTTAATTCGTCTATCTTAATTTTAAATAATTGAGGAAATCTTTTATGAATCATCCGAAAGAAGTTAGTAAAACTGATAAATCAAATCCCATAGACGAATATTTTCAATGTCTCTCATATTGCGATATTCATCCAAAAGGTATAGATAATGACTGTGAGGTCATTTGTATGGAGAGACATTTAAAATCTAATTATTGGTAATTTTATAAATTTCTACTTTTACTTAAACCCCTTAGAAAAAAGGTTAGTACGAACTTTAAATTTCCATACATTTACAACACCTTTTGCATTAACTGCTGCAAGTGCACAATCATCAGGTCTCCAGGATATTGCCCCTACTAAATCTCCAGCGAATGCAGCCCCAACAGGGTCTCCATTACCGTCTTTTTTTAGGAAACTTGCGACAACAGAACCATCTCTAGATCCTGAGGCTACAAGCATACCTTTATTTGAAAAGGCTAGGCTCGAAATAGGTTCTGTATGGTGACATAGCTCACCTGGCATAGTCCCCTCTGGACCATTTCCTATAAAGCTCCATACTGTAATTCTTTCACTGCCACTAGTTGCTAGTAATTTTCCGCTGTCATCAAAAGAAAGGTGACTTGGTTTGCCAGGGTATCCCGTCATCTCTGCATCCATTCCTGTGGATCTTCTCCAAAAATGGACTGAATTGTCTTGACTACCGCAGGCAACTATATCTCCATCAGGACTTAATTCCATAGATACCAATGATCCTTGCCATTCGAGTTTTTGATTCGTTTTATTATTAACTATGTCAAAGAATGTCACTCTTCCATAGCAAGCAGTTGCTAACTCATTTTTATTTGACCATGTTATTGCACTTACTGTGCTTGGATGGTCTTCTGAGATCCATTTCTCTTCACCAATTTCATTAAAAACATATACTTTTTTTGAGGAAGCTATCGCTAAAAATAAACCATCATTAGACCACTTGAGATGTTCTACCCAACCTCTTCCAAGATCAAGTGTTTTAATAACTTTACCTTCGTGGCAATTGCAAATTTGAACATTTCCATCCTGACCTGATGTTGCAAAAATTTCACCCTCTGGATGAATGGCCATCGCTAGTAGACCACCAGAGTGAGTATTTTCTTTTTCCCAAATAATTTTTCCAGTATCTCCTTCGAATGCAAAAATACCACCTGCCACATCGCCAACAATAAATTGTTTTCCTTTTAGAGCCCAGCCACATGCTATGGCATAATCGTTAACTTCAGCTGTCCATCCTTCATGGAACATACCTCTAGGGCTAAATGATTCTATATCAGGCATTTTTCAAAACCTTCTCGCATCTCTTTCTCGTCCAAATTCCTACCTATAAAAACAAGTTGGTTTCTACGTGGTTCGTTACCCCATTCTTTGTCAGGTTGCGCTGTAAATAGCATATGTACCCCTTGGAAAACTATTCTCTGTGGGTTTCCTGAGTAGCTAATGAAACCTTTTGTTCTAAATATATCCACACCTTTTTCAGAAAGAAGTCTGCCCAACCAAGTATTAAGTTTTTCTGGATCAACATCTCCAAATCGTTCAATTGCTATTGACGTTACTTCATCATCGTGTTCGTGCTCAGCTTGCCAGAATCTTTCAATATTAAATGGAATCTCTTTTGAATTATTTTCTTCACTTTTAATTACTTTCATATTGAATTCTTCAGCAGTGTGCTGTGTATAAAAACCTATCTTTGATCCCTTTTCGATATCTAATATGAATGATTTATTTCCTTTATCATCCAATTTAAGATTTACATGTTCTCCAAATGGAATGATATTCCCAGGTTCTAAGCTTTTAGCTTTTTCTGCATAAAGTCTTACGGAGGATTCAGCACCATCTTTAAGTTCTTCTTCACTCTCACCTTGACTAGCGAAAGCTACTAATGACATTTCTGGATCGGGACCTTCTTCTAGCATTAATTCATATTTACCTGCAGCCAGGTCGTAAACACCTGTCCATTCAAAAGGATATTCTGGTTCAAGAAATGTTGGTCTGCGTTTAAGGATTTGATCGAGATCAAATGCACTTAGATTTAGGACTGTTTCGATGGGTACTTTGGCATTCTCGGCTCGAATGATTCGAGTCATTCGGTTCATATCTCTCAATCTCGATTCAAGAGTATCTAGAGCATCATCAGAAACTAAATCAGTTTTATTTAGGACAAGAACATCTGCAAATGCCACTTGTTCTGAACTTTCATCACTTCTTCCTAATTGCTGATCAATATGTGCAGCATCAACTAAAGTCACAATTCCATCAAGAGTAAATTCAGAACTAATTTCTTCATCCATGAAAAATGTCTGAGCAACTGGCCCAGGATCTGCTAAGCCTGTCGTTTCTACTAAAACATAGTCAAACTTATCTCTCCTTTTCATAAGGTTGCCAAGGACTCTTATTAGATCACCGCGAACAGTACAACAAATGCACCCATTTGACATCTCAAATACTTCTTCATCGGCATTAATTACGAGCCCTTGATCTATACCTACTTCACCGTATTCATTCTCAATTACGGCTATTCTTTTCCCGTGCTCTTCACTTAATATCCTATTAAGCAAAGTAGTCTTTCCTGAGCCTAAGAATCCAGTGAGGATGGTTACGGGAACTTTATCTTTGATGCTCATTTACAGATTTTTACTAAAAATAACAATAGTTTAATAATAGTAATAATAAGAAATGAAAACCGTTTTTATTAGAAAAATTTAATCTGAAAGTTTGTACCATTCAGACTCAAGATTGGAGCCAGATTCTTTATCACAACTTCCTCCTAATGAATCAACAATTGTGCAAGTGTTGTGAACAGATACTGAAACCGTATTCCCGTCCATCATCAATCCATCAACGAATATTTGATTAGAAGCTAAAGGAACCGAACTTTGTCTACTTAAGTTTCTTAATAACTTAGATGCTGGAATTTGTTCAGGAAATATTGCCTGAACTTTCTCTTCATCTAACATTTTCAAAGTAGAACTTATGTTCTCTGGCCTTAAGCTTGAGGAGTCTCCAAGAAAGTCAAGTAAACTAATAGTTTCAAAACCAAAAGCATCGCCGTAGTATTCCATTGCTTTGTGTTTAGAAACAATTACTCTGTTTTCCTCAGGAATAGAGCTTACTTGTTCGACGATCCAACTATCTAAGCCTTCTAAGAGTGAATCAGCTTTTTCGAATCTTTCATTAATTAATTTTCTGTCCCCTCTATTAAAAACTGAAATATCTTTTTTTAAACTTTTGCTTATAACATCTCCCATTTTTATGATGTTATGTGGATCATGCCATACATGTGGATCTAGACCTCCATGGTCATGATGGTGATGATGTCCCTCTCCTTCGTCTGGTACTTGTGCTATTGGCTCGACATCACTATTTAAAACGTCTTTAAAGAAGTGTTGAGTTGCTTCAAACTCAAAAGGCATGTGTTCAGTAAAAAATATATATTCACCATCTTTATTAATTTCCACGTTAAAAACAGTGCTTTCTTTTCGTTGATCAAAGTTAAGAATAAAAGCTTTATTACTTGCGATCAAAGTGCCATTATTTTTTCTGCTTATTGAGTCTTTAGATCCTAATAATTTTTTAGCTAAATCTTCAGATCCTTCTATATCATTAGACTTGAGAATTACCATCTTCATTGCTGGATCAGCATATTCTCCATCGACTTTTTCAAATGACCATTTGTATGAACCCTTAGAAAGTTGGAATTTACCTGCCCATTCGAAAGCACCCTCAGCATGATCATCATGACCTTCATGATCAGAATGATCATCTACCTTAGCTGAATGTTCAGCATGATCATCATGTCCACCATGGTCTGAGTGGTCATCGTGACCTTCATGATCAGAATGATCATCTACGTCTATTGCACTAACACCTACAACAACAGTATTCTTTTTACTTTCCCAATTTCTCATACTTGGAGTCATTTCTTTGCCAAGAGTGAATACTTTGTCTGCGCTATTTAGTAATTGAGCTTGTCTTGGATTGATCTTTAAATCATGAACATCCTGTTTTCTATCTACTAGGCATGTAACTTCGTCAGATGGTAATGCAATTGATTTAACTAAATCACAAACTAGTGGTTCAACTGCAACGTATGACTTTCCTTTAGCCATGACAACCTGCCCAAAACTAGAAAATATAATCGTTCCAGCGATTACGGAATTTTTAATAATTGACTTACTTGAACCTTTTTTATTTGATAAAAGTCTTTTAAAAATTGACATAGAAAGTTATTAAATACTTAAAAATGATAATCATTTTCATTCCATCTGACAAGAAAAGGTATCAAATGTTATGAAAATAATACCCAGCTTGTATTATTGGTAAGCTTGTAAAGTGACTTTTTTCATGAATATTAATTAATGGCTACTTTAGTCGCTGAAAATTTAACATTTGCATACACAAAAAAAAGTAAGCCAGCTTTAAATAAGGTATCGGTTGAGATTAAACCTGGAACTCTAACAGCGCTAGTGGGTCCAAATGGTGCCGGTAAATCCACTCTTTTGAGGGTATTGCAAGGACAAAATACTCCAGATAAAGGCGATATAAAAATTGACGGTGAAAATTTATATAGATCTAGAGCTTTAGTGGCACTTATGCCTCAAAGAAGTTCTATGAATTGGAAGTTTCCCATTACAGTTGAAAAATTGGTATCTCTTGGTCAAATAAAGTATTCAAAATCAAGAAGTAATAACCCCTTTCAAATCAAGGCTCTTCTAGAATATCCTAATTCTTGGATTAATAAATGTTGTGAATTAGAAGCGACAATGCAAAGAGTAGGAATTGCTAATTTGGCTAATAGAAGACTCGATTCTCTTTCAGGAGGACAGCAACAAAGAGCTCTATTAGCAAAAACTCTTATGTCCCCTGCAAAAATATTTCTTCTGGATGAACCTTGTGCGGCATTGGATCCCCCCGCAAAAGAGGACTTCCTGAAAATTGTTCGTCAACTAGCAGATGCGGGACTTTCTTTACTCGTAAGTAGCCATGATTGGGGCGAGTCTCTAAATAATTATGATCAAGTAATAGTTCTTGATAAAAGGGTTTTAGCAGTTGGTAGTCCTGATCAAATAAAAGATAAATTAGATGCGATAAACATAAACTCTATAAAGGAAAATAATTTCTGTGATTAAAAAATGTTCCTTTTTAATTTTGAGCTTGATAACAGTTTTGGCAAAGGCCGAAATATTCGAGTGTATGAAACAAAAGTTGAAACTTTCTTGGATTTTTTTTAGGGGCATGAATATTTTTAACAGGACAACCTTCCATTTTCGACGTCTCTCCGCATTGAACGCAGGTCAAATGATGAATATCTCTGTCTACGGGAGTGTAAAGAACCTCTCCTGTTGGGAGATGTCTGGAACGAATTAATCCATGCTTTATCAAGATTTGCAGATTTCTATAAACAGTGGTCAACCCCATAGATTTGCCTTTTGTGATCAACTGCCTATGCAATTCTTGACCGCTCAATTCATCCTCGCATTTATTAAGTTCTTCAAGAAGTTGTTCTTGTCTTTTGGTAATGTCAGACTTAGTTACCATTGTTTCCAAAATCTTTTTTTGTCTCGTATTTTTGATCATACCGAATCTTTTGAATAATGTCTTTTATTAATAACAACTGGTGGTTGGTTCCATTAATAATAACTATATTTTCCGGGATCTTATGCCCAGCTATGGGAACTGTATTAATTACCCATAAGAGATTATTACAAGTAAATTTAATCTCTCATTGTGTTTTGCCTGGACTTGCTCTCGCATTAGCGCTTGGAATTCACCCTTCAATTGGTGGTGTTATAAGTGGTCTTCTGGGCTCAGTAATTGCGGAAAGTTTAACTAATAGAAAAAGTGAAAATTATGAAGCAGTTATGAATACAATTCTTGCTGGAATGCTTGGGTTTGGAGTCCTTATTATTCCTCTCCTCGGAATAAGGATTGATTTAGAGGCAGTATTATTTGGAGATTTGTTGACAGCAAATTTTGGAGATTTACTTAGAACAATAATTGCATTTTTAGTATTTATAATTTTAATGACTTTTGGATATGAAAAGGTTGTTTATGTTGGATTAGATCCAGAAGGTGCATCCGCAAGTGGTATAAACGTTTCTTTATTAAATCTTGCTTTGAGTTTTACAACGGCATTAGTAATTGTTAGTTCAATGTCAGCAGTGGGAGTAATTCTTGTAATTGCTCTTCTTTCTACTCCAACTTTGTTAGGGCTAAATAAGGCTCATAGTTTAAGAATTGCAATGATGAGGTCTTCATTTTTTGGATTATGCATCTCACTTCTGGGATTTATTCTCTCATTAATCTTTAATCTTTCGCCTGGCCCTTCAATTAGTGTTATTTGTGTTGCATCTCTTTTGATTCCTAAGCTTCGCAAATAATTAAATCTTAAATGTCCAATCAGAGTTTAATGCTTGAGCTTCTGGATTGTTTTTTAAAGCTACTTCCATAGCCTCTTTTTTATTATTAGCTATAACAACTTCATCAAATTCCTTTCCATTTTTTTTGAGACTTACTTTGAAACGCATAAAAATTTTTTAATTAATCAAAAGTTAACGACTAAGCAACTATATTTAAATACTTTTAAAAGTTAATTGATGAAATAGAAACTTTAGTTGTTTTGAAGTTTTTCTACTACAGATTCTTTCTCAATCTTAGCTACATCTTGTAATCCATTAGCATCAAACCAAGGAGCGTTTTCCCAATTAAATCCTTCCCCAAAAGTATTATCGGGAGCAGCTACGTACCAGTGACATGATGAATCTGGAACATCTACAGCACATTTTGACCAGTCAGCTTCCCATTGCGGAACTTGTACCCACATTACAGATGCTAATAAAAAAGAAAAAATAAAATTCATAATTATCGGTTAGCAAAATTTTGAAAGATTCTTTTCACATTCTTTCTTTCTTTTCTTCCAGTAATTCTCAAGTATTTGATAATTATGCTTATTTTTAAATTGACTTAAATGAATATTATTCTGATTAAGAACTGAATTATTTTTGATTTTCATGACTCAAGCTGTCTATGTAGAACATATTTAAGACACTTTATGGATTTTTTGAAGTGAATTTATACTTAATTTTTGTCTTATTTTTGTGCCGGTAAGTATTTTTCGGGATTATTTTCAATATAAGTAAGCGAATATCTGACAACACCTACTATTACTGAAAAAAGAGCAATTGCTGAAATAATAAAAATGATTTTTTTGCAAATGCTTCTCATATATTTTTATGTTTATGATTATTTTTCATCAAAAGCAAATTTTTTTGAAAGATTTGAATAATTAGTAATTTATACTGTAGCCATTTAATTTATTCACGGAGTAGATTAAATTCATCAGAAACTCCTCACACACTTTTTTCTGATAACTTTAAAAGTACTCGACCGAAATGTTTGAGTGCTTTTTGTTTTTTTGAATGTGACAGTTAAGATAGAGGTCTATAAGGCATAACACTTTTTATATTTAGGTGTAATAGTAAGTTTGTGTGTAGGAGGAATTGATTTATTTCAGTGGAAACTAGGAAACACATGATTTAATCAATTTTTAAAAGATCTCTCGATGAGAGATCTTTTTTTTTTGGCTTTTGGAGAGTATTTAAAATACATATTTAATTCCTATATATAAAACATAGATTTTTTCATTAAAATATTAAATGACCTCATATACGAATTAGTGATTTGATTCGTTAAAGTATGTCTTATTAATTTCTTCTGTTAATGAAAATACTTTTTCTAGCGATTCTAATTTTTTCAAGCTTTTTATTCCCTTCTTCATCATTTGCTTCACATGTAGTACTAAAACCTTGTGTAGAGATTGCTCATTGTGTACGAGAGGAGTTGGAAGTTAACAATATTGAGAAACCTTTTGAAAAGATTAAAACATTTATCGAAAACACTCCAAGAACTGAGATTGTAGAAATTGATGGCGATTACCTTCATGCTGAGGCAACCACTAAATGGATGAGGTATGTAGACGACTTAGAAGTATCCTTTCTACCTGAATCAAACATCTTATCAATAAGATCAGAATCAAGAGTTGGAGAAAGTGATTTGGGAGTGAATCAAAAAAGAGTTGATTTACTAAAATCGAAAATGTTTTAAGAAAAAAGTTAAAAATAATTTGCTTTTATTGTTTTTTGTATGACTTTTCAATTTTAAAAAAAAATTTGCAGGTAAAAAAGTGATAATTATCACTATGTCCTAGTAATTACAAATTTATTAGATTTTCTCTAAAAAGATGATCATAAATTTTATATATTTATTGTTTTCAAGTCTTATTTTTTTCTGGTTTCATATAAACATTAAAAAAAATGGACTCAAATGGTTAATTAAAGGTCTTTTGCAAATTGGAATATTGGTATTATTCATTGGAGGTTTTTTCAAAATATTTTTCACCTTACCCCCTAATTTACTTATAAAAATAATTTTTCTAATTACTTATACATGGTGTACTGTTGGAATAAATGTAAATTTCATGATCCCTTTGATTGGTTTGATTGACCAAAAAATATTGAAAAAATAAAACTTAAATATGCCTTAATTCTTAGTACAAGAACAAATCTACTTCCTAAATATTGAATAACAAAATTTAAATGATTTACTTTTTCCTTTTGAAAGTCTTTTTCTTGTGTACCTAGTCTTTAATGCCAAATCTGTCACTATACATATTTCAAAAAAAGAATGACTATTCCTATAAAGTATTTCATTGTTTTTATGTAATTACTATGTTTGAGATTTATTTATGATGCCAATTTATTTTAATATTTATTTCTTGAGATAAATTTCTTGTAACTGGACACTCTTTGGAAGCTTTTTTCAAAAAATCAATAGTTTCATTAGAAGTGCTCTCTGGTATAAAAATATCTATTATTAGTTCTTTTATCTTCCTCTCGCTATTTTGTGTCATTACTTTTTCAATATTTAAATATATACCTTTCAAATCAAAACCTTTCGATTTGGCTTTGATTGCCATGATGGTAAGCAGGCAAGTACCTAGAGATGTTGCTAATAAATCAGTTGGGGAAAAACTTTCACCTTTACCGCAGTGATCTAAAGGTGCATCAGTTCTAATAAGACTACCAGATTGTAGATGAATAGCCTCACAGTTTAAATTTCCTAAATAAGAACATTTAACTTTAGTCATTTTAAAAAAATTAAATTAGGAAAATATTATTAATAAAAAATTATGGAGCATAACAAGATTATTGATGAGAAATTTTTTAATTGCATATTAGTGGAGTATTAAGGAAATTCATCATTCAAGTTTTGAAATCAGTTTTTATATCCATATTCCTCTAAGCAATACTCAATTAATTCAATTGATTTATTAAGAGTTCTTTTATTTTTATTTTCTAGATCGAAACATTCATTTAAAACACGTATAGATTCATTTAAAAATGATTCTTCTTTATTTTTTATATCTTTAACTTGATTTATATAAATTAATTTTTTAATCCCAATTAGGGAAAATATGATTATTGATATTGTAAAAATTGCTATTTTGAATTTATTCATACAATTAGTTATTACAAATATTTTAATTTATTTAATATCTAAAAACTTTACATAGCTTATAGAACTAAGTAATTACATATGTAGCTGCTGTTATTGCTATGGCAGTAATTGAAATGAAGATGTATGGAACAACCTTTAAAGGTATATATAGATTATTTTTAGACATAACTAGAACCTTTATACAAATAATTACATTCCTTTTAAACTTTATAAGTCTTCAAATATACAAATTAATTTTTTTGCATAAATACAATCCTTTTAAAGATTAACAAATTTATATTCATTGAATTTTCATTAAATAAAGTATCTCTAAATCTTGTCTTGAGTCCGATATTTTTCTTTTTAAAAAGATTAATTCTTCTTGGCTCATTTTTGATTCTTTTATCATCAATTCTGCTTGTTCAATAGCATGCTCTATATTTCTTATTTTAATTTCTCTTATTGAGGGATTATCTTTACATGCTTTTTTAGTATTTGCATCTAACATGTTTACGAAAAAATTCTCCTTGAATATAATCTAAATTAAAACTTTATTATTCTATAACCGCAAATTTAATTAAAATAAATTATTATCAGAACAAGAACTTTAACCTTAGCTAACCCCCTCTTCAATTGATCGAGTGGGTTTTTTTTTATGGTGTAATATACTCCTAGCATTTACTATTAATTTGGAAGATTCAAAACTTAATCCTGAGGAAAATAATTCAATCGAATCGTCCCCCAATTTGAATGAAGACAATAAAGATCTTAATGAGGGGAATAAAAAAGAAGAAAATGTTAAGGCATTTACAGAATTTCTAGAGAAAGCAAGTAATCAAGATTCTTCAGAAGAAAAAGTAAAACTTGATTCTGAGCCACAAAAACTAAAAATTGACAAATCACTTTTTAAAAGATTTCTTAATAATGGATTTGATGGCATTTCAACTAATCCAAACTATAAAATGTTGGCATTATTAATAGTACTTTTAATTAATCTGTCTCTATTTTTTGTAATTGGCAATATGGGTAAAGCTTTTTTAAGAAATGCAGGAATTATGGGTTAAAAGTTATTTATTTCTTTTTGGATATTCATCTTTACAATTTTGATTCTTCAAATGAAACTGTGATATTTTCTTGTCAAATTAATATTTAAATAAAATTTGGATAATAAAGAGCCAGAAAATCCAGTAGTTTATCTTTCTAATTTAGTCAAGAAATTAGATGTAAAAAACAGAAATGGTTTAGTAGCCTTAGCAATAGTAAACCTTTTAGTGATTCTTTTATTTAAATTTTATTTGAAAGGATCTGGATTATTATCTTGAATTTAACTGCTGGTAGTATTATTCAGTGTTTTAATTAATCATTAGAGATTGAATTTGAATTTAACAAGGAAATTGAAGGCCTTATATAAATAAAAATAGACCCATACATATCCTGCATAATTCTCATTTCATCGTCTAAATATACAATTGAAACCTGACAATTTGGAGATTCTTTATTCCAAGGTAACTTATTCCATACCTCTTTAACTGGATACCATCTATCCATAAGTAATTCACTAAATAATGGAATCTTGTTAAGTCCATCAACTTTGGAAACTTTTGTCTTTTGTAAGTTCATTTCAAGTAAATTATTTCTTAAAACTAAATCACTTGCTAGGGTTATTACTCTTCCACCAAAAGTAGGAAATAGTTTGAACCAACCTAAAATAGGAATAGTTGTAAGCCCAAATATTGTAGTGTCAAAAGTAGATATAAATTCTTTTTTTTCAAAATCAATCTTTTGAGCAATTCTCCCAATAGTTGATATTCCAAAGGATCCTACTTGCAATTGATGTAATTTAAAAAAAAGATTACTTTTAAATTCATCATTTAATGCCTTTTCAATAGCAAGGAAGAAAGGAGAACTTCGAAATAATTCAACATTAGAAAAAATCAATTCCCACTCTCCAGACAATAATTTTTCTGATATTTCAAAACTAAAGTCTTTAAGAGCATAAATCAATTCATCCATTTCATTAGCTTTTTCCTCATACATAGGAGAAATTAATTTATTTAATCTTTGCCCTCTATCTGTAACAGCAGCTATTTTATATATATTTGACTTTATCTCTCCAATTTCTCTCATAACTCCAATACAAGAAATACTTATTAATCTTAGTAATTTAATTTGATGTTGATGGCAATTCTAATAATGCTGGGAATAAAATTAATTAATATTCTCCCCACCTATTACCAATATCAAAACCCCATTCAGTGGTTAATTTAATTACTTCATCATGATTCTTGCATTTTGAAAGGGATAACTTTTTACTAGGATTATTTTTTATTAGCTCAGCAATTTGATTAAGTTGCTCTATTTTTTTTAGAAAATTACTTAGATCTTTATCTGACATTTATCTAGGATGTAAATTTTTGATCATAAGTAAATATGTAGTAAAGAACCCAGGCAACGCCAATAATAAGAATTGCAATCATTATATTTACTGACCAAACTACTTCTAGCATGTAATTTTTTTGTATATTTTTAATATATCCAAAATTTGAATTAAATTAACCGTTAATAATTTAAATCTAGAACAATACACTACTACTACTAGGTATATAGAATAGTCATAAATAATTTAAAAATTATGGGAGAAGCTAAGAGAAGGGAAGAGTTAGGCTTACCACCTAGAGAAAAGAAAAAGGAAAAACAAACATCGAAGAATCAACTAAACAAAATTTTAAATAAATATCCTTATTTACCTTTCATTTTAGGTTTTTCATTACTAGCAATATTAATTATCGATTTAGTTAATTACTACAAATAGATATATAAAAAGGGGATACTTTTAGCAGAAGAGAAGATTATCTTCGCAATTGCGAATTTATTTTTACATAATAAAAATAAAACTCATGAAACCGATTAACACCTCATTCTCCTTAATTTTAGGGGTACTAACTTTGTTTTCAATATCTAATGCAAATGCAGGTGGCTGCAGTTCTCATGCGGAGAAGAAGGCAGAAATTGAATGCTTGTCTGATGATAAAAAATGTACAGAAGCGAAAGAAAAAGAGTCACTATTCAAAGTTGAGGCCTAAATGTTTGATAATCTTGGAACAGCTCTAGTACAGGCATTAGGCTTCTTTGCTGTTTTTGGTTTTTTTGTATATCAAACTTTATTCGCAGATAGCAAACCCAAAAATTCAAAATCAAATCCTAAAAAAACAAAGATTTCCGACAAAAAAGAATCAATCAAAAAAGAACCTAAAAAAGGCTTATTTAACAGAAAATCTAAACCTGTTGAAGAGAATTTAACACTCCAAAAAAAGGGATTATTTGGGAGAAAAAAAGAAGTTATTAAAGAAGAGATTAAACCAAAGAAAAAAGGTTGGTTTAAATAGGTAAAGGTACTTAAACTCTTTTTTGATATCTTTTATACAAAAACTTTTTTTAGTAACTTTATAATTTTAGAAGACAACAATCAAAATGAAACATAGAGAAATCACAAAAAAATATAGCGAGTTACTTAATAAGGCTGAGTTTGCTACTGGCCGTAAGGAAGTTGTAGGTCTTTTAAAAAAAGCTGCCAAATTGAAATCTCAGATTGAAATCAATTATTAGATTTTAAAATTAGTTTAATTCTAAATGTAAAAAATTTTTTTAAATAAGTTTTTACATGAGATAATCTGCATAGATTATTTTTCTTATGAATAAAAAAGGTTATACAACCGAAAGCGGTGGTAGACAAAATGGTTTTGCAATTGAACCAGAAATTAACCCCATATCAGAAGGCGAATCAAAGAAATCCATATTTTTATTTATTGGAATATTATTACCTTTTCTAATAGGCGGTTTTTATTATTTAAGGACTCTGAATATATTCTGATATTTTATAAGCCATTTTTAGCAATATATTCTTCTGAGCTAACTATATCTTGCATTAAGCTCTCTGATGAAGGATTAAATCCATTTTGCTCTAAAAAAGATTTAACCTTTTCAAATTTTTGCTGAATTTTTTTTGTATATGGAGTTGTCATCAAATAATCATCTTTTTCTGTTGAATAGTTCATTTGATTAACGGATTACTTTTTACAATTAAATTTTGCAAAATATGCTATAGCTAGTGAAGTTATAAATATTACATAAATAATTTAATAGTAATAAATACTTATAAGTTGTTTATGTGAGGTCGATATTGGTTAATTTTTTAAAGAGTACTTATAGTAACTAGTTCCATTAAATCTCTAGACTGCAGATATTTTTGAAATACTTCAGAATAAAATGCTTTTTTAGCAGCAAATTTTGATTCGAATTCAATTACTAATCCAAGCTGCCCTCCATCCCATTCATTTGAGGTTGATTCTTGTATTAAATCTCTTTTTACTATTACTCCTCCCACAGATTTAATCCAAGGCAGCACTGTCCTTATATATTCCAGAAATAAATCAGCATTTGGAATTGAAATTTTCTTTAGCCAATAGCTCTTTGTCATCAAATCAACATATTCTGGGTAGAATATAGCATATGGAGGTAAGTATTTATCCTTAGCTTTATACTCCAGCGTTTATTAAATGGAAACCGAAAATGATTTACTAAATTTACTTCTTAAATCTCCAAATTCAGAGAATATACGTACTATTGCCGAACAACTTGAAATTGATCATAATTTTTCCTATACCAAAGATGGAAATGATTTGCGGGGTGTTTGGGAGCTTAGGTGGAGTAGTTCTAATAGTCCTTTTTTAAAATATTCTCCTTTTATTGATAACCTTCAAATTCTTGATCCCTTAAATTTAAATGGTCTTAATTTACTTAAACCTAGAGGAATAAAATCAATTATTGGTACTGGCATTTTAATAAGACTTAATTACATAAATGAAAAAAAAATTGGGGTCAAATTTACACATGCTGGTGTTATTGGTCCAAAATTTGGAAGAAAAAATATAAAAGCTATGAAAGAAATAAATAATGAACAATTAGGGTGGTTAGAGATAACTTATTTAAGCAATAAGCTTAGAATCTGTAGAGGTGATAAAGGAACTTTATTTGTTTTAAGAAAAATAAATTCACCGACCATATTCAAGAATTTCAAGGAATTTATTAAAATCTTTTAAAAATAGAAATTAATTCTTTATCCAAATAGACTTTAATACGAAATAAATTGGTAAATATTTAAATGATTCTTTAGGTATTTCATAACTTAAGAATTTTAGTGCTTCTTCTAGCCAGTAACCAATATCAAATCCTAAAAGAATTTTTTCTACAACAAACCAAAATTCTTTATCAAATATAATTCTGAAGTTTAAGTAAATATATTCCCAATGAAAGGTATTCCAATATTGGGTTAAAAATGAGGATAAAATAAGCCATAGTGATATAAATAGAAAACTTTTAAGAAATTTATAAAATTTTTTCATATACCAGCAACTGTCTTATTTAATTTCAAATATCCCTTATTATTATTTGGATCAAATTTTATTTCCATTAAATATATTCAAAAAGATATAAAAATATTGAGAAAATAGTAAATTTTCGAGGCATTAATAATCTATTCTTCTTTTTTTAGATTCTGTGCCTTTAGATTTTTATTCTTAAGAAAAAATCCTAAAAACAGAAAAGCGAAATATATTAGCAAACTTATGCCAAAAATTAAAATTATCTTTGAAATATCCATAAGTGATTTTTTTTATAAATTAAAGCATTTTTTGCAAAGTTTTATCTATGGTAATGATTTTTCATTTATCACGATAACGAGCTTCAATTATTAAGCTAATAATATTATTTAAATCATATGCAAGTAGCTTTTGCCTGGAGCCTTTGTCTATCCGTTGGTGTTGTTTTATTATCAATTATTCCATTAACTTTAGGGCGAGTTAAAGCGGGATATTCTGTTGAAAACATGTCTGCTCCAAGGGCTTTATTCGATGAATTACCTTCTTTTGGAAAAAGAGCAGTTTGGTGTCATCAAAATTGTTGGGAAAGTATTTCCCTACATGCGCCCGCATGTCTGCTTTGTTTGATTACTTTAACTGACTCTAATATTGCAATAATTGCAGCATTGATTCATCCTATTTTTCGTTTTTTATATATTGGTGCATATGTATTTAATATCCCAACAGCTAGAGGTTTAATGTGGGCCTCAGGAATTTTTACAACACTTTTGCTTTACAAAGAAGGCTTAACACAATTGATATAAACTATTTAAACAATAAACTTTTCTAAATTTTTTAATTGATATTCATTGATTAATTCCACTTTATTCGATTTTGCTAGTTGTTGAGCAGACTTTGTAAAGCCAGATTTTGAGACTATTATTGCATGTGTACCTTTCCAAAATAATTTACCAGCTGAAATCTCCTGAACTGCCTTATTTCCAATGGCTTTTTCATGATGTTTGCATTGAATACATATTCTCAAATCATTTATTGATGCAATTAAGTCAACCCCTTGATCTCCTGTATTAGGGGTTTCTTTTACTTCCCAGCCATTTTGTTTAAGAATTTCCATACAATGATTTTCAAATCTAATACCTTTTTTGTAGTTTTCCTTGTTTTTACTTGAGTAGTTTTTTTCTATTAGGTTTAAACATGATTTCTCTATTTGACTTGCTATAAATACAAACCAATCTTCAGTCTCGAGCATTCTAATAGATCCAATTATCTCATCATCAATAGTAGGATTTTCACTACAATATGATCTCCACTTTTCGAAAAATAATTCCATACTGCCAAATTTTTTTAAAATTACTTTTTCCCAGAAGTATGGTATCCCCTCTTTAAATCGCTTTGATCCATTTAATATATTTTTCTCAATAGCTTTTTCATCAAGAGGTGGATTGCCAATCCATTTTTTATAATCCTCGTTACCGTAGGCATCTATTTCCCTTAATCTGATCCTCTCCTCTAACAAATTATATTTGTTTTCTTCTATTAAATTATTAATTGTTTTAATAAAGAAATTGGAATTTAATGCATTATTTAATTTAAACTTTTTCTTTTTAATATGATAATCCCTTGCAATTATAAAAATTAAAAAAATGATAAAAATAATTAAAATAAAAAAAATTTTCATCTAAGAATTTATTTCGTTCTAAAAAGTTTTTGTTTTTCTAATAACAAAATTATTTTTTGTTATTACTGAAGATTCATTTACTTCAAACCCATTAATTGCTGATATTTCTCCTTTAATGCCTTCTAATGTTAATTGCTCGATAATGCCTTTTATTACTTCATCCTCGACTAATTTTCTATCAATTCTTTCAGGTGTAATATCTGTAAGCCATTTTGAGGTCTTTTTTTTTACAACCTCTGTAGGGTTAGTTATTTTTAAGTAGATAGCCATTTTTTTAACTCATTCAGTTAAATTATAAGCATTAAATCTTCTTAACTTTTATTATTGTCATTACTTTCCCACTCAAGAAATTGAAAAACAAAAATTGCAAAGATAGAGAAAAATACTATGAACAACCCTAACCATCCTATAAATTTGTGCTCTGTAAAAAGATTTGTAAGCATTGATTTCTCTTGATATCTTGATTCCATTTCATATTGATAAGAATCAATAACTTGAAATATATTCATAATTAATAATTTAATAAATCATTCAATTGGCGGATAATAATTTCAACCGTTTAACTTACTAAAGGCTTCCGATAGAAAATCTGGTCTTTTTCTTATTATAGAAAAATTAAGTTTATTTATTAAGACTAAATTGACTTCAGCAATAGTTAAGATTTCATTTTTCTTGTTAAGAAATTTTGAAATTACATTAATTCTAGGACTTTTATCAATGTTGAATTCGCTCTCGATTATTATTTTTTCACCAAGGAATAAAGGAGATTTATATTTTATTGAAGTATTGATTAAAGGTAAATCTAAGCCATTTTTAGTTAGTTCGAAATAACTAACACCTACTTCTGAAAGTGCATTTATTCGGCTTTCTTCAAGCCAATTAAAATATTTACCGTGCCACATTACGCCTGCATGATCAGCATGTTGAGGTAAAACAATTTTTTCTATTTTCCAAACTGGTTTTGAGTTCATCTTTTATTTAAAAAATATTTTTATTCAATGAAAAAACTTATTTTGATATTGTAGATTAATTTTCTTTATTAACATAAGAATCAACAAAACTATATTTATAAAGTTATGTTTAATCGTAAAAATAGAACTAGAAAAATGAAGAAGATTTTTCAATGGGAAGAATATTTAAATTGGAAAAATATGTCAAAGGAACAGAAATTAAATTTCAAGAGGGCGTGTTTATTCCCCTTTCTCGTGTATATGGTTTATGTTTTTCTTAATCAGTACTCCTTGGCAATTCTTTTGTTACTAGGTCTTTATTTTTTAATTAGATTTAAAAATAGAAATAAGTTGGGAAGATGAATTTTTTGGATTTTGATTTATATATATTTGTTTTAAAATTATCTAGTTTTTCTAATTAACTCTATTGGCATATAACAATAGTATTAGATAAATTTTTTTTATGAAAAGAATTGTTTTATTTTTATGTGTATTAGTTTTTTCAATATTTTCTAATACGAATAATTTATTAGCAAAAGAAATTGAAAATAATATTAAAGATAATATTTCTAATGAAATTGAAGAAATTAAGCCTGATAATAAAAAAACTAATATTTCTAATTCTTCGGTAGAAGATATATTTGGTGATGAACAAACTTTTCCATTTGTTGCAGGTTTAGGGAAAAATGCAGCCCATTGATTTTAAGGTTATTGATAATGTAGAAAAGATTTTTTAATACTAATGAAAGGTCTTAGGGTGCTAGAACTTTCTGAAGCACTTAATGTTAATAGCGCTGATTTATTAGCTGTTTGTGCAATTCTAAAAATAAAAGCCACATCTAGATTAAGCATGCTTTCATTTGATGAATGTAAAATGATAACTGATTACTATGAAGATAAAATTTAGATTTTTTATGTAAATTAGTCTATTATTTAATTTCTTTAATCATTGAAACTAAAGTTGAATGTATTTCTTCTTCAGATATTTCATTTTTAAAGTTGATAATTGCTGACTGGCCATCGTAATTGATTTTTATATAACTATTATTAATTTCTTCCATATAAGCATTCTCAAAGCTTGATATCTTTCCATAATGAATAAGGTATTTGTGAACTGAATCTATGTGATCATTGTTCATATGATCACAAACTCTTTTACTTGTCTCTTTACTAATTATTTTCATTTAAAGAATAGATTTGTTTCACGCTAGTGTATTTTTTTTCATTATTCAAATTTTTAATCATTTTATTTATTAAATTTTTAACTTCATTTTTATTATCAGCTCTAACCAAGTTGTTTCTCAAATTTGATGCTCCTTTAAAGTCTTTGCAGGTCCATGAGATATGTTTCCTTGCAATTAGCAAGCCGTGATCTCCTTTTTCTTTTATTAATTCATCAAGATGCTCAATAATTAAATATAGTTTTTCTTCAGTATTTGGTTCTTTAAAATTTTTATTTTCTCTAATGGCACTATCAATTTCTCCTATTTTCCATGGTGATCCTAAAATCCCTCTCCCAATCATTACACCATCAGCATTTGTTTTCTTTAAACAATTTAGAGCGTCATCTGGATTTTTGATATCTCCGTTAGCAATTACTGGAATTTCTAATAAGCTTTTAAGTCTCCCGATCATTTCCCAATCTGACTTGCCTGAAAAACCCTGTTTTCTAGTTCTTCCATGAAGTGTGATCATCGTAGCTCCCGCATCTTGAAGTTTAAACAAGAAATCCTCTATATTTTCTTCTTTACTATCCCATCCGAGTCGTGTTTTTACTGTTACTGGAACCCTAACAGCTTTTACAACATTTTTGACTAATTCTATAGCAAGTTTTCGGTCTTTAATTAAGGCGCTGCCTCCACCTTTCGTTGCAATTTTTTTTACAGGACATCCCATATTTATATCAATTAAGAAAGCTCCAGAGTCCTCAGCTTGTTTCGCGGCTTCAGAAACAGCATATGGCCTATTATCAAATATTTGTACTCCAATTGGACCCTCTTCTAAATCTATTTGATTGATTTTTTGTGTTCCATAACCTTTTTTAAGACTTGTGGCATTTATCATTTCTGTAAAAAGTAAAGAGTTTGGAGCCCATTTACGTACAAGTCGCCTAAAAATGTTATCTGTAACTCCAGCTAATGGTGATAGCATGACCTTACTTGTAATTATTCTGTTAACTCCCCTTCCTTTTAGCTTTATATTAGAAGACATATAATTTAATTTATATCAATCTTTCTTTATTATAAATGCAGATATGGAGCTGATTTTATGTTTTCTATTTATTTCTTAATTTATAATAAGTGCTTTTACTTAAATATGCCTAATTGATTACTTTTTTTGCTAGTTTATATTGAGTTTTTATTTTAAAAAGGAAATTTTTCTTGTTTATATTATTATCTATTTTTCTTCCAATAATTATTTTTATTGCACCAATAAATGTAAAAGCTTTACAAGGTAATTTGGATTTATCGAGTGCTCAAACTTCTGTAGGCAAAAGATTTGCTAAAGTTTTTTGTGATGCTAAGAGAGAAGGATTAGATTCGGATTTTGCTAGTGAATATGCTTTGAATAATACATATTTAAAATTTGTAGCATTTCCAGACGATGACGAATATTTGGATAATTTATGGAATTTCACCCATAACAATATATTAGATAATTGTGGTGAATTTGTAGATATAAATGATCTAAAAGACCTAGAGATTTTTTTTAAGGAAGAAGGATTAATTGCATCTAATAGAGAACTCTATTTACCAACTTTTGAGAATAATTAGATTAAATTTTTAGCATGTACTAAAATATAAATAGAATATGAAATTTTATGAAACTATTAGGTTTAAATTCACCTGAAATATTCATAATTTTAGTAATTTTCCTTTCAATTTTAGGTCCAAAAAGAATTGAAAAAGGTTTCTTATTATTCAATAAACTACTAAAATTCCTTCTAAGTAAAGATGAAGGTCAAAGCATAGCAAAGTCAAAAGTAAAATCAGAGGAACCCGAAGAAAGTGAAGTTAAAGAAGAAATAGTAGAGGCAGAAGTAAAATCAGAGGAACCCGAAGAAAGTGAATTTGAAGAGGAAATAGTAGAGGCAGAAGTAAAATCAGAGGAACCCAAAGAAGGTGATGTTAAAGAAGAAATAGTAGAGGCAGAAGTAAAATCAATTAAACCTAAAAAAAGAACGGTTAAAGATGAAATAAAAGACGTAGAAATTGATTCTGATAATAAATAAGATTTTAAATTAATGAATTTTAGACAGGCTTGAATTCTAAAAATTGTGTATCTTTTAGAATAAATTGTTTTTTTAATTCAATATAAAGTATCTTTATTCTTAATAATTTAATTTTAATTATAAGATGGTTTTTATGAATCTAAAGCTACTTCGATAGCTGCTATTAAGTTTTCGTCAAACGGTTTAACACTTGGTTTGAATCTTGCGATTACTTTACTATCTTTTCCTATCAGAAACTTCTCAAAATTCCATTCAACATCTCCTTCAGGTTCAACTTTGTTAAGTGTCGTATATGGTTCTGTGGTGTTGCCTTTGGCATGAACTTTTTCATAGATTTCAAACTTAACACCATATTTTGTAGTGCAAAACTCTTTTATTTCTGAAAGAGAGTCGGGTTCTTGTTTCCCGAAATCATTACAAGGGAATGCAAGTATTCTTAGCCCTTTGCTTGAATATAAATCATGTAGCTTTTGGAGATCTTCATACTGAGCAGTATTTCCGCAATAACTAGCTACATTAACAACTAAAATTACTTTACCTGAGTATTCACCAAGTTTTATAGATGAGCCGTCTGAGGAAAGAACAGTGGTATTTTGTACGTCTACTTGCATGTCTAAAAAAAATTACCCTTTGAAGATAGCATTGTATATCCTTTTTTGTGTTTAAATTACCTTATGGTTTTGGTTATTTCTTTTATAAGTTTTAATTTTCATTTCTTTAACCCTTTATAATTGATATTATTACTGAATTTAAATTTGGACCCTTTAGACCCACTTACTGAAATTATTAATTCAGGTCAAGGTTTTTCACCTGCAATTGCTTTGGAGAGAATTATTTGGGCAATGATTGGAGTCTTTTTTTTAGGAGCAGTTTCAAGATCAATAACTACTAGCATGCGAAGTCGAAATTGGTTTGGTAGAAAATTTTTATTTAGTTTTTCTAAAGATAAAAAAATTACAAATGATTCATCTTCAAATCCTTCTGGTGAAGACGATTAAGTTTAATAAACATGAAAGATTCAATTTTTTCTAAAAAAAGAATTTTATTGCTTGGTAGTGGCGAGCTCGGAAAAGAATTAGTAATAGAATCCAAAAGATTAGGATTAGAAGTTATTGCAATTGATCAATATGAAAATGCACCAGCAATGCAAGTCGCTGATTATTCAAGAGTAATTGATATGAGAGATAAAATTATTTTAAAAAAGGTCATAAATGAATTTAAGCCCGACTATGTTGTGCCAGAAATAGAGGCACTTTCAATTGAAGCTCTAAAAGAACTAGAGGATGAAGGATTCAATATTGTTCCCAACGCCAGAACTGTAGAAATTACAATGAATAGAGATAAAATTAGAGACTTAGCTTCTAGAGATTTAAAAATAAAAACTGCAAAGTTTGATTATATTTTTGAATTTGATGATTTAGAAATTAAAGCAGATGAAATTGGATTCCCACTTTTGCTTAAGCCTTTAATGAGCTCTTCAGGAAAGGGACAGAGTTTGGTTGAAACAAAAAATGATTTACAAAATGCTTGGAAACAGGCACAAGCAAATTCAAGAGGAAAGGTTAAAGGTGTAATTATTGAAGAATTTATTAATTTTGATTTTGAGTTTACTCTTTTAACTGTAAGGAAAGAAAATGGTGAAAATATTTTTTGTTTACCAATTGGACATCTTCAATCTAATGGAGACTATCAATGTAGTTGGCAACCTATAGAGATCAAGGAGTCCTTAATTATTGAAGCTAAGAAAATGACAAGTAGAATATTAAATAACCTTAATGGAGCTGGATTATACGGAGTAGAGTTTTTTATAAAAGGAAGTGAGGTTATATTCTCAGAATTATCTCCAAGACCACACGACACTGGTATGGTTACATTAGTTAGTCAAAATATTAATGAATTTGAATTACATTTAAGGGCGTTTCTAAATTTACCAATACCGCGTATAGATCTAATAGAACCCTCTGCAACCAGAGTTATACTTTCAAATCAAGAGTATCTAAATCCTACTTATGAAGGTCTTAATGAAGCATTAGAATTTGAAAAGACTAAAGTGCTGATATTTGGCAAACCACTTTCCAGAAAAGGGAGAAGAATGGGTGTTGTTCTCTCATCAAATTCTGACATTAATTTGGCTAGAAAAAATGCAGATGAAGCTGCTCGTAAAATAAAAGTCAGTACTTCATAAATGTTAAATAAAAATAACGAAAAAAATACTTATTTCCTTTGTTTTTATTCTATGTCCCTCTAGGTATTATTTGAGTATATTCTTTATTTCGAAATGATAGAAAATTATAAAGGTTGGGACATAACTTTAAATTGGGATAATAAAGATTATCTCGGGAGGGATACTACTAAAAGTAATTTTTTTAATCAAAAGGAAAAATGGATTGGTGTTCACTTAAATGGTGAAAAAATCTATGGATCTTCTCTAAAAGAAATTAGACATATTATTGATTATCCTAGTTTGCATTAAAAGTAAGTAAAAAGATTTTTTTAATTATCCTGATTACTTTCATTATCTTCTAAAAGTTCATTAGCAAGTTTTCTCAAATCTCCCTTGATCGAGACCCATGTAAAGGCGATTATAAAAATTGAAGCAGATATCGCAACAGTGATTTTTTCGACAGGAGACATTCCAAGTGCAATAGCAAACATTTCAAAACAAATACTAATTTTTCATTATATTGAATTTTTTTAAATAGTTAGAATCAAATCTTTTTTTGCAATGATATTTAATTATTAAAAATATAATAAATAAAATTAAATTACTTATTTTATTTATTGTTTCTGATTTCTATTTTATTCAGTAAGATTAAATTATGGAAAAAAAAAAGTGTCCCCAATGTAAAAATTTAATTTTAAAAACTTCCCCAACATGTTTATATTGTGGCAGACCTAATAAATTTATAACTAATGAATACGTAAATAAAAAATGGAATAAAGATGATAATAAAAATGTAATTGATTATATTTTTATTAATAAGTATCTTGTCTTTATTTTATTTCTAATATTTACAATTGTTATTATAATATTTAGTTAAATAACATCAATTAATCACTCTATTATTGCATCTAATACTTCTTTAGTATTTGTTGATAGTTTATTTTTTTTAATCTGCTTTATTGTTTCTATCATATTATTTTTGTAAGGGTCTGAATAATAATTGTATCTGCTAAATACTTTCACAAATCGGGAAATTACGATCGGATTTAATTTATCAAAGTCAATTATCTTTTTTGCAATATATTTATAACCAGAACCATCCGTTGCATGAAAAGTACTATTTCTTGTTACGAAAGTATTTAATATAGCTCTTAAAGTGTTTGGTGATTTTGAATCAAAAAACTTATTTTCAAATAATTTTTCAATGCTGTTTGTTTTTTCATCAATTTCTATAGATGCATTGAATGAGAACCAACTATCCAAAACGACACTATTATTTTTCCATTTATTGAAGAATATATTTGAAATAATTTTTCTTTCAGGACAATTAATCCTACTGAAGGAATTCAATGCGGCTTTTGCTAGCGTCATCGAATTACTATCGACATAATTAATTATTTTGCATTTAATTTCCTCATCATTAGCGTGCAAGAGTAGTTTCCAAATAGTTTCGATTAGTTTTCTTTCATTTTTACCTTCTGGCCAAACTAAATCTAGATTTTTCTCTATTTCTTGGAGCTTAAAATATAATTCTTCTTTTAATTTGGAACCGAATAAATGATTTAATTCGTCAATAGTTTTATATATCTTTAAAGGATCTATATTTTCCATCTCTGATTCAATTTCAGCAAATGTCGGAATACTTAGTAATTCTGATAAGAGAGACAAATTTATATCTTTATTTTTTATAAATGATATTAAAGTGCTTATTAATTTATTTTCAACTTTGTGATCTGGCTTTTCATCTAATCTGCACAAAATTATTTTTTTAAATAATTCTCTTACAGTATTAGATAGTGTAAAAAAATCTTTTTCATATTTTAAGATTAAAAATTTTTCATCCAAGGTAGTGTCAGATTCCCACTCAACTGGTGAAGAAAATTCGCGAAAATAAGTTGCCAAGGGGATTTGGAGGTGAGATTTAACATTCCTAAAAATAAATTTTTGTTTTTTTGTTTTTAAAACAACTGTTTTTTCTATTCTTTTATCGTCTCCAAAAAATATTGATAGATTAATAGGAATTATTAGAGGTAAATCATTATATGAGTTCTTCTTTATTGGATTACTTTGAGAGGCTTCAATTGTGAGTTTTTCGTCTGTTTGATCCCAGATTCTCTTGAATTTAACTTTTGGTGTGCCATTTTGCTTGTACCAGACTTTGAATTCTTCAGGATCAATTTCCTTATTATTCTCTAAAATTTTATCGACAAATTGGGCTATTGTTGCTGCCTTCCCATCATATGTTGAGATGTAATTACTAAATCCTTTATAGAAATTTTCATCTTTTACAAGCTTATTAAGCATTCTAATTATTTCTGATCCTTTTTCGTATATCGTGGTCGTGTAGAAATTGTCTATTTCTTGGTATCTTTCTGGCATTACAGGATGCGATGTTGGACCAGAATCCTCTCTAAATTGATTTCTTCTAAGAAATTTTGCATCCTCAAGTCTCTTGATTTCATGATTATGAAGGTCTGCTGTGAACTGTTGATCTCTGAAGACTGTTAAACCCTCTTTGAGAGATAGTTGAAACCAATCCCTACAAGTCACTCTATTACCCGTCCAATTATGAAAGTATTCATGGGCGATCACACCCTCTATTCGCTCTAATTCCTCATCAGTTGTTGTTTCAGAGTTAGCGAGTATTAGTTTTGAGTTGAAAATATTGAGACTTTTATTTTCCATTGCGCCCATATTAAAGTGCCTGATAGCAACTATATTGAATAATGACAAATCGTATTCAAGGTTATATTTATCTTCGTCCCATCTCATGGATTTCTGTAACGAACTTATTGCATGTTGGACATATTTTTCATCACCATACTCAACATAAATATTTATTTTTACTTTTTTATTTGATTTTGTTATGAAATTATCTTTTACACAATTGAGTTTACCCGCTACCAATGCAAATAGATATGAGGGTTTTGGATATGGGTCTTCCCAAATTATTTCATGTCGATTATTTGTAAGATCATTTTTTTTTACGATATTACCATTTGAAAGTAAAACGGGATAATCATTCTTGTCGGCCTCAATTCTCACAGTGTATTTGCTTAGAATATCAGGCCTATCAGAGTGAAAACTTATTCTTCTAAATCCCTCTGCCTCACATTGCGTAGTTATAATTCCATTACTCTCATACATTCCTAAAAGGGATGTATTTTCCTTTGGTTTAATTATTCCTTCTATTTTTAATAAAAAATTATCTTTATTGATATTTTTAATTTTTAAGTTATTTTTTTGCTGTTTGTAGTATTTCTCTTCTAATAATGAGCAATCTATAAAAATTTTTTTTATTAATATATCCGTACCATCAAGAATAAGATTTCTGGTATTTTTATTTTTTTTTACCAATTTTAGTTTGGTCGTAACATTTACAGCATTTTTCTTAATTACGAAGTCCAAAAAGATTTCTGGAATTTCATAATCAAAAACTTTGTAATCTTTAAGTTTTACATATCTTGAAATACTTTTTTGGTTTATTGGATTGTTCATCTTTATAAAGAAGTTCAGAAGTTAAAATCTAGAATATTTATTTTGAAATTATATGTTAGAACTTTTATCTTCTGATTGACAGTAATGTGCTTTAACTTTTCCTGAAGGAAGTAATTCGTATAGAGAAGGATTATTAATATCAGGCGAACCGTCCTTATTAAATTGGTACCTCCAGTCCCATTTTTTATCTGTAAAGGAAATATAATCTTTTCTTAGAGAATATGGAAGCATAAGCTTTTTTTTATTCCAATTAATATTTATAAATGCTCCTGGCTTTAACTCAGATATCATTTCTACTATGGAAAAATCACCATTAATATTATTTCTCATCACAAGATTAAGCTTTGAATTTTCACATACATAGCTACTATTTAAAGCTAATAAAAGTATTGAGGTAATAAAAAATGAATGAATTTTTTTGCTCCTTTTAAAGTAGATTTACTTTCAAGCTAAAAGACTTAATTAAAGATCATTTTGGATCGATTTAAATCATTATAGATTGCATACTCTTAAGATCTACAAGATTACAATTTAATTCCTCTTCATAATCCTGAACTGAAATAAAATTATTTAAAAAACCTGAATATTTTGCATCTCCGCCAACGGTACTTGAAAGTATATATTTTGGATTGAATTTGTTAATCAATTTAGGGATTACATCAGCACCTTTTACAAAAGAACCTAATAGGGGTAATTCTAAATTTTTTGTAGGAGTAATTACTGCATCAAGACTTTGTTTGTTTAAATTTTCATCAAGATATCCATGAGGTTCTATATAAAACCCATTACCTTGTTCGTCTTTAACAATATATCCGTTTTCTATTTGTGGTACTGGAGCCCCAGAAGTGGCTTCAAAACTTAAATTAAAATGATCCGTCTTTTCAGTTGGCTTAAGGACTTTGATTGAACTAAAACCAATTTTTTTTAATGTTTCAACAGCACTTTTAGGGCAAATTATAGGAATATCCTTTCTGAACATTTCTAATGTTGGCACATGACAGTGATCCGGTAATCCTTGAGTTAACAAAATAATATCTATTTTTTTATCTATTGAAATTTCTTCTTCTAATGATCCTTTAAAAAACCACTCACCTGGAGGAAATATTAAATCTCCTTTGAGCCAAGGATCAATAATTAAATTGGTTTTTTTAAATTTTATAAGCCAACCATTTGAACCAAGGTAGGTCGCTTCAAAAGTCATTATCAAATAATTATTTTATTAAACTATAAGGTAATTTTAGCTTTATCGAGAAATTACTAATTTAGATTAGTTTGCTTCATTTAAGATTTGAAATGACTTTCGTTTAATATTAAATATTAAAACTTGATTATCTTTATAACTAATCTCAAAGTTTTCTTTTTCTAGCATTTGTATTGGTATTAGAGCTAATCCTCCTGTTCCTGAAAATATGATTGGCATGGTGCTATTCTTAGTCCCATTCATTTTTTGTAAGTCAATAGCTTGAGAAACTATTTTTCTGGCTTTATCAAATCCGTAGTCTTCTATTAATTCAGGCCATAAAAAGTTAACTAATTCATATTTCGAAAACTCAATTTGTACTGTCTTCATTAAAAAAAATTATGTATATAGTGTTTAATTAATTACGATATTTACTTAATTACTATCTTTAAACCTATCCATAACTAGTTGCAACATATCCACTACATCGCCATCAGTTAAATTTAAATCCTTCTTTAAATCATTGCAAGTTAAATTCATTTCAAGTGCCGCTTCAGCCATATGATTAACTTTTTGGTTATCACCACCCAATGAAATAAAGGGATTGAAGTTTTCTATCATTTAATACTTGTTGTTACCACCTAGTTCTAGCTAAGAAATAATTAATTATCATTTATTGATACAGAAGCTTATAAATATGTTATTTAATATTTAGAAAGTTTTTATTTTTAAACTAGTGATATTGAAATACCTTTTGAAATCAATGCGAATCTTCTGGCTCTGACTAGTAAAGGAAATATTAAATTAGTTCGTTTGTTTGATTTAAACACTCTAGAAAGTAACAAAAGTAAACCACTTGAGGGGGTATTTATCTGTTTGCAAATAGTATTAATTGCATCTGCACCATGAAAGATATCTTCATCTTTCAGGAGAACAGCTCCTTTATCTAGGTCATAACCTTTCTCTAGGAGGGATTTAATTAGAGTTAAATTTTTACGGCCATCAAGAATTTTAATATTATTTATCTTGCTTTTCATCTCAATTAGCTCAGCAAAATGATTGCAAAATGGGCATTCTCCATCGTAAATAAAGGTATAGTTGGAAGTCATTTGAAAAAACAGTTTTGATGGTCTTAAAATGCACCAGCAAAATGGTAATCACTTGATAATAAAACAAATATTAAAAACTTTGTGGATTTTTTACAAAGGGATAGTTAAATGATTCTCATAATTACGAAGAAATGTCTCAATATAGGTATATTTTTCATAAAAATCTGTAAGCTAGCTCGGAGATATTATGTTTTAAATCATGAATTTATTAGCTTCTTTTGCTTTAGGCGGTTTCAATCCATGGGCAGCAGGCTTTGGAATTGGTTCTTTAGTCCTCTTTGGTCTTGTTGGTCTTGTGGCTGGTCCAAACCTAAAGAATTTTGACCCTGATGCATAAATCATCATGTTTAATATAGATTTAAAAAGACTCATTTGAGTCTTTTTTTATGCGGTTTTTTAAATTTATTTTTAGAATAATCTTTATTATATTCCGCCAAAGAAATGTTGTTAAATCCTTTTAATCCATTTACTTTTTTGAAAATCTCTTCTCTTAAAGCTACTATTGTTTTTTTATCAATACTTTTAATTAAATCAAATTTGCTTAGATTAAAAGGGGGACTAATAGGAGGTCTTTTTGCCTTGATACTCATATCGGGGATTTTTGCCTCTAGTACCGTAGCTTTAGGTTCTTTAGTTTATGCCTATCGATTAAAGAAGAAATCTAATTCTGATAATAGTCAAATGCAGGATTTAGAAACTGTTAATGTTTAAGGCATTTTGCGAATCAAATTCAGTTGGATAACCTAAAATGGAGTTCCAGGTACAAAATGCAAGACTAAAAATCCAAAACCTGCAGCAAAAATTATTGATACTGCGATGATTAGAAGGCCCGATGCCATCCCCCCTTCATTAAACGCCATTTAGTTAATTATTTTAAATTTATAATAGAACATATTTGTTACTAGGTAATAGTTCTAATTACTCATATATCATCCAAATTTGTTATTAATTGTAAATAAAAGTAAAAAGATGGAAATTAATGAGATTATAAAACCAAATATTATTAATGGTTTAGATTTGACGTTTTCTTCTCGCTTAGGCTTGCTTTTGGCAGAAGATAAATTTTTATCTTTGTTTTTTATAAGATTGGGAAAAGGTTTAATCACGGTAAAATCAATATTTAAGCTAATTACCTAGCTTTTTGAACAAATCTTTATGGTAATCAACAACATTTTGACAACTTATTACAGGGGTAAATTCCATATGAATGCCAAATTTAGCTCTCCATGGAGCAAAATGCTCGAAAATTTCTTTGTCACTGTTGGCCTTACATAAACAAACAACTCTCCCTTCTCCAGGAGCATGTACTCTAAATAACATCTCAAATTTGTCATTTTTATCTGATTTTGCCATTTCACCATTTTCCCAGGCCTCCACAAATAATTGATAAGCTTTTACTTGGTTATCAATATCTGGAAATTGGCAGTCAGCAAGAAATAATTGCATAGGAGTATTTTTAAATTTTACTTATTATCCTCTAAAAACTTATTTATTTTTAAGACTGTTTGAATTTGAAGATCAGAAAAGCAATATGTTTCAAATAAAATGAGAAGAAAGAGTCTGTAAAAATTTTCCAATATCTTTTTTATATAAACTATCTGTGAATTTTAAAGAGAATAATTCGTAATCGTTTATTTCCTTTTTTTTATCAAAATTAATATTTCCTTTTAATGAAATATTTTTCATGATTGAATTGATATCTACTTAAAATTTAAACAAATATAAGTAAAAGGCAAATTTCTTTACATAATGTTTTTTATGAGAGAAATTTCTAGTTCAATTAGATAAAAATAAATTTATTTAATTTAAGAGTCAATGAATTTTCCCAGAATATATAAGAACGCATTAGTCAAAGAAAAAATTACAGTCAAAAGAGATGCAATAACGGGTAATAAATTAAACCATAGTTGTGATGTCGTCATTTTTGAATCAATAGGAAGAAAATTGGTCCTTTTTTTAATTCTTATTTGTAGCCAGAATATAGATAATGGATAAATAATTCTTGAAAAAGTAATTAATGAAGAAGTTAAGAGACCCTTGTTTGAATAAAGTGTAAATCCTGCAAAAAAATATAAAGCCCAGAATAGTATTCTTTGAATCAATATAATCCTGTTCTTTTTGTCGTCCATTATTAATTAACTAATTAATATTTTTTATCATCTTATATCTTTCAAAAAAAATATTATTTATATTTATTTTTTCTTTACGAATGATTTCCCATTTATTTTTAAGAAATAATTTATAACTTATTAAGCTAGCTTCAGTTGAAAGAAAATCTAAACCTTCTTTCTTAGCTTCATCTTCTATTTTATGAAGTAAATTAAAGCCGTAGCCTTTTCTTTGGAATTTACCTTTACAGTAAAATAGAGCAATTCTATCGTTGGGATATCTTGTGGCAAAAGCAATAATAATTCCTTGTTTACTTATAAGCCATCCTTTCCCTTTACTTATTGACTTATCAAAATTTGGGTTTTTCCAAGCTTGACTTGACCAAGCTCTTTTTTGTTCTTGACTGTAAATTTTTTCATCTATAGATTGAATTGAATCAAAATAAACCTTCTTTAATTCCAGTTGATCTTTAATGGTAATTTGTCTTAAATTCATATACAAATCTTTTATTTAATATGCCTAGTAAAAATATAGTGGCAATTGGGGGTGGAGGGTTTGGACGTTCATTAGGCTCTCTTGAAATTGAAAAATATATAGTTTCTTTATGTAATAAAAAAAGACCTAAAATTTGTTTTATTCCAACAGCATCTGGCGATAGTAGTTTGTACAAACTTAATTTTTATAGAGCATTTTCTAAACTTGATTGTATAACATGCCATATTGATTTCTTCTCTAGGACAGAAAACTTAGAAGAGAAAGTTTTAACTCAAGACATAATTTATGTTGGCGGAGGAAATACAAAAAGTATGTTAGCTGTTTGGAAAGAATGGAATTTACATAAATTTTTGCGAGATGCTTATGAAAAAGGAATTGTAATGAGTGGTGTAAGTGCTGGGGCTATTTGTTGGTTTGATAAAGGTATAACTGATTCTTATGCTAAAGAATTAACCATAATTGATTGCTTAGGCATAGTTAAAGGTATTGCTTGCCCGCATTTCGATGAAGAGAAAGAGAGGGAACCTTACGTTAATGATGTTATCCAGAGAGAAATTATTGAATCTTGTATATGTATTGAGGGCAATTGTGCCTTGCATATTAAAAATGATTTTTACTATTCCTCAATTGATTTTGGTAATGGTAGAAAGTGTTTTAGAGTCTATAAGGAAAATAATACTTTAAAGAAAGAAATCCTATAATAAATAATATTTATATGTATAATTTTAAATCTCTTCATTTTTTGAGATTGAAGTAAATTCAATCCCTTTGTACTTTACAAATGATGCAGTCCATACTTCTTTTGAGAGATTGCCAAGGTATTTTAGAAACTGTTGTGTATCTCCGTCTCTTATCCATTCAGATTTAATAAATGGAAGCTCTTTCTGCATTCTTTTAGGATGCATATGAACCAAGAGCAAACCTTTTTCTTCAGAAGCCCTTTTTAAAGCACCTTCATCACTTCTTTGAAACACTCTCATAAGAAGATTTAAGATTACCTCTTCTCCAAGTTTCTTGAAATTTTCTGATTCCTCTAAACTATCTTTAATTTCTTTACCTCCAAGAGGCATTGCTCTAACTAAGTTTTGCTCTATTAAAGCTATTGCAATTAGATAATCTTGGCTAGCCATATTTTAAAAAAATACTTTTTTGATATTCTAACCTCTCGAGTTCATGATAATCTTTCATGGATTAAATATCTATCGTAAGAAGAAAAGAAATTTATTAATTATTTTCTTATACAATTGAACTATTATACTTTATTTTTATTTCCAGTGATTTTTGTAGATCTATATTTATCATAGCCCGCTTTATACCAGGAAATTGGAAATGTTTTAATCAAATTATTGCAAAATCTGCAGAAGATAAAATTTTATTAAAAGCTTTATTAGAGTTTTCCCCAAGTATTTTTCTAAAGGCTAAGAGTAAAAAGAGGAGTTCCTAAACAAGGATCGTATCAAATGCGTGTTTTCGTTAATATGTTAAGTGATTAAATATGAACACTAAATAATGAACAATAATATTAGATTTGAATTATCATTTAAAAATATTTCTCAGTTAGACAATAAACTTAATTTCTGCAAATTAAATAATATAAAGAATATCAATATTCCATGTAAAGGACTTATAAAAAAGGATTTATTTGATTCAACTATTAAATATATATCTAAAAACTATAGTGAATTTAATGTGACATATCACTATAGTCTTTATCATCAATATTCAAAAAATAAAGAAAAATCGTATCAGGATTTTTTAGATTTTGTTGAAAATTCTCACATTAATAGAAACTATGAAATTCTGCTTGTGTCGGGATCAAATAAGAAAAAAAACTTTGAATCAGTTGATGTATTAGCTTATTTAAAAAAAGAAAAAAATTTAAAAGTTAAATTAGGTGTAGCTTACAATCCATACTTGAAAAAATACTATAGTATTACTTCCGAAAGAGAAAGGTTCAAAAGAAAAATTTCGACTGGATTAATAAATTCAATTTGGTTTCAATATGGTACTGATATTGAGATTCTTGAGAATGAGGTGACTTATCTTAAGAAAGTAGCAAAAGAAGAAAAATTAAATTTATTTGGAAGTTTATTTATTCCTTCTAAACAATTTATAACACGGTTTAAATTTCGTCCTTGGAAAGAGGTATATATATCTGAAAAGTGTTTATATGACTTGGAGAATTTTTTTGATTTCACAAAAGATTTAGTTAGTTTTTATAAAAAAAATAATATTACTCCTGTAATTGAATCTGATTTTTCGTCATCAGAGAAACTTGATTCTGTTTATAGTTTTTTAGAAAATGAAAGGAAACTTTTAATAGATAATTATGAAAAGTGATTTTACATATGACTTAGTAATAATAGGTGGAGGAATATCTTCTTGTGTTTTCGCTTCGAAGTATCTGAAAAATAATATTACAAAAAAAATTGCATTAATTGAAATTGGTCGTGGTCTTGGAGGGAGATCAAGTACAAGAATAAGCAAAAGATTTAAAGGATGGAAACTTAACCATGGTGCGCCAAATTTTAATATATCTAATAGTAAAAATAATCTTCTATTAAAAAATTATATTGATGAATTAATGCAAAATAAATTTATTAAAATTGATGACTCAGATATATGTTTTCTAAATGAAGATTTAAATTCAGAAACACAAAAAAAATCAAAATTCACTTGTGGGGTTAATTATCTATCTTTAGATTCTATGAGTCAATTATCGCAGAAGATAATTGAGTCTAATAATTTAAAAGGGAAAATTGATTTTTACTTTGAAACTTTAATAGTTGATTTGATGTTTAAGAATAAGGAATGGCTTATAACATCAAAAAATGGACATAAATTTAAATCAAAATATCTTATATGTTCAAGTAATTTGTTGTTACATAAAAGGTCATTAAAAATATTAAACATTAATCAGATTCCATTAAGAAAAGCTATCCCCATAAATTATGATAAAAAAATAGATTCAATATTAAATTTTTTAGATAAACAATCATTTATTCCTAGGTTAACTTTCTTAATTTATACAAATAGAAATTATAGTTATAAAGATTTTTATTCTAAAAAACAAAGATATTTTTATTTAGGAAAAAATTTAGAAAAAAAATATAAATTTGAAAGAATTATTTTTCAGCTACAAGAAAATAATAAATTAGGAATTGTAGTTCATACAAAAAATATTGATTTTATTAATTCTTTTATAAATTCAAAAAATGAAGAAGTTTTTAAACAAAAAATAACTACAAATTTCAATAAACTTTTCGAAAATAATTTTATAGTAAATAAACTTACTTTTGATGATGAAATTTCTATTATGAAATGGAGAGCTTCACAGCCTTCTGGTATTGCCGTCCCTTTATCTTTACAATTTAGTAAAAAATATAGGATTGGATTTTGTGGAGACTGGTTTGAAGGAGAAGGTTTTGGTAGAATTGAAGGCTCAATTTTAAGTGCTTTAATATTAGAGAAGAAAATTAGTGATTTAATTAAATAGTTTTTTCATAATGTGATCTATATCAGTTTTTTTTCTAATAATGAATTTGTTTTTAATTTTTTTTATTTTATTGGATTTTAATTTACCGTAATAAATGTCCCATGATTTTAAGAAATCATTTTTAGCTTGTTTTTTATCCTTACCCCTTTCTCTTAAATCTCTTTGTATAACTCTTTTCATACATATATTTTTTTTAGTTTTTATTTCTAAAAAATAATAATTCTGATTATTTAAAGTGTTTGCGAATTCTTTGGCAAAAATACCTTCAACAATTAAAAAAGTAATATTATTTTTTTCGTTTAATATATTTTCAATGGTTTTCTTCTCGAAATTATAATAACGATAATTTATTGAAATCCCATGATTGTAGATGAAATCAAAATCTTTTTTGAAAAGTTTGTAGTTAAAACTAATTCTTTTATCAAAAAAACCTTTTACAAATTTTGATTGTATTTTACTTATTAGACCAGTTTTATAGTAATTGTCGGTGCTTAAAACATAACCATTTTTATTTTTTTTTATTATTTTATTTGATAAAGTTGTTTTACCGCTTCCAGAGGGACCACTTATAAATATAAGCTTCATTTTTGCGAGCTGAACTTTATTAAGACTTTAACTTTACTATTAAAAAATACATTTAATTTTTGAAAATACATTTTTTCATTTTTTATTTATTTTTAGGCTTATATTAAATGCCTTCCAATGGCTTGTAAGCTTGCATTAGTATTAAATGTGTGTCTTTATATAATTGTAAGTAAATTATTTCTATCCAATTAGCTATTTTTTATTACTAATTTTCTCCGGAAATTGATAATATTAAACAAAAGATTTAATTTTATTACTTATACATACAAATGATTTCTAAATTTCTAAGCAAACTAAAATCAATTCTATCTAAAAGCACAGTATCAGCTGATACGCCTTTAAAGAAAGAAAAAAAAGCAACTAAGTCTGCAAAAACTTCAAAAACAAAAACAAAAACAAAAACAAAAACCAAAACCAAAACCAAAACGGTTAATTCTAAAAAAAATATTGAAACCTTAACCACACTTCCAGGTGTTGGAGCAAAAAGCGCAAAAGCTTTGTATGAGGCAGGATTTAAAACAACAAAAGCAGTTATTGCGGCTGATGAAAAAGATCTCCTTGCTGTATCAGGTGTTGGAATAAATCTTGTTAAGAAGCTTAAAAAGCTTAAATAGTTATATATTTTATATTTAACCTCGCCAAAAATTAAAAATATTGAAATTTTAGCAAATCATCTTCTTCTTGCTTTTCTTCTCTGCTGCAACTTTCTTTTATATTTTTCAATAGGTGTTTCATGATGCCTAAGTCTTTTTAAATCTGCAAAGATTCCAGATTTAGATACTTGTCTTTTAAATCTTCTGAGGGCAGACTCAATACCCTCGTTCTCTCCAACTGTTACCTGTGTCAAAATTTTTTAAATAAATTTTATTCTAGCACCTCAATAGATAAATTAAAAATTAATACTTTTAATCAAGGATTTAGGGTTTATTTCGCTTATTTTTTTGCCCACTCAACAAATCCTTTTTTATTGCTTTTTATATCATGTAATGATTCAAAATAATATTTTTCCCAATCATCTTTAGGCAGACCCAGAAATAACATTAGATTTAATGGGTATTGATCGCTATCGGAACAATTTCTAAAATCATCCCTGAATAAAAAGATTTCCTTTTTTAAAGCAATTGCGATACCTAATTCAATCATTACACCTTCATCTGGTGGGTTGCCATTAACAATCGCAAAAATAGAATCACATTCTTTTAAATCATGGAAATTACTTCTTGCAACGTCATATGCCCATTCGCCTTCTTGTTGTGTTAATTGTTTTGTTCTCTCAAAAGGTTCAAATACTTCTACATTTAAATCATTGAAGATTTCAATAAATTCATGTAAAAGAGTTTTAGCTTGTTTTGAAAATCCATATGGATTTGCCAAATATAATCTTTTTCTCAATTTAAACCTCTTTTTTTGATGTACTCTTCACGGTCATTTTTAGAATTTAATGTATTTTCCCAAGGAAAAACTATCCATTGATTTTTTTTTGATATAAATACTGTATTCCACCATGTAGGTTTGATCTTACTAAATAATACAAAAAACATCGCTCCTTCAATATCCTTGAAGGTTGTCAATGTAAGACCAGTTTCGTAAACATCATCAACTATTAGTGAATTCTTTATTGGCTCAGAAATTAATTCAATTTTTAATTTATGACTTAATGCTACAGCAAGACATAATCCGCCACGAGGAACTCCATATATTCCAGAGAATTCCTTAAACCTACATTTATTAGCTATTTGTTCTACGCTCTTGTCAAATTCGCTCCAAGTAAAATAACTTATCATTTTAATTTTCGCTTTTTTTTGTAGTAGCGTAATTTGAAGCAATTACACTTAAAAGTGCTACTACTTGTTCATTTGGACAATTAGTATTTTTTTTTAAATTTTCACATTCATTTATTATCTTGGCGTAAGTATCCTCAACTATCCCATTCATTTGATCGATACTAAAAGAATATGGTTTATTCATTTTTAAATTATTAGTTATTTTATTTTTACTTAAATATCCTACGAAGTAAATATTTTTATTATTTAAAGATAAAATTATTCCCACATGGGGTCATTTAATTTTTCTTTTATAACTGAAGAAGGAACATAAGTATGTAAAGTTTCAATTTTTATAGCCCATTTTTTAGAGTTTCCCTTTAAACTTTCGCTTTCAATTAGATTTGTTAGGGGAATCCTTTTTCTAACTTTAAGAAGTCCTAAACAAGCTTCCCAGGCTTTATGATTTTTATAAATATCTAACCAAAAATCAAAAATATTTTCCAAGATTTCTAAAGGGATATCAAATGGAATCCCCATTGAAGGTCTTTCAATTAAATAATTTTTGTTTCTTAGTTCATTTAATAAATTATTTACGTTTAAATTAATAGCTAAAAGAATATCTTTTGCTGATTCATTACCTACTAATTCTTTTCTATGGCAATCTAAAAGATTTTCATCCTCAAGAATATTTTCATCGCAATTTTTTATTCCCACAATCCAAAAACCTTCTCCATTATTCACTCCACTTGCAAGATATAGATATTGAGGTGAATTATCCAAGATTTAAAATTATTTTTTCCATTTTTAACATTTATTGCTTGATATGAAAATAATTTAGCTCTGCAATTAACAATATGAAGTCCTCGTAAAAAAAATTTTATTGTTATAGTTAGATTTTTAGAAAATGTTTGAGTTAAGAGAACTAAAACTAATGTTTTTAGATCCTACTGATTTAATAATTAATAATATAAATAAATATCTTTATAATAATAAAGCAATTAAATTTATTTTTTCTTAGGAAA
>CACAQP010000003.1 GCA_902534685.1 uncultured Prochlorococcus sp. | reverse complement strand
GGGTCCTTATTGCTTATTATTTGATAGTTCTACATAGTTCTTAATCTTTTAAACAGTCGACTACCTTGTCAAAATATTTAAAAATTTAATGACCACAATAGAAGATGCGAATTTTGCTTTACAAAAAGTTCTAGATGCTGGATCACAGAAAAATGTAATTGAATTAGCTTGGATTAAAAATGTAAGAGTCACTATACCGAGAGTAATCGTAACATTATCATTACCATCGTATGCAAATTCTCAGAGAGATAGAATTGTACAAGAGGTTAGAAAAGTACTACTGGATTTTGAAGATATTGATGATGTTCAAATAGAGATAGATAATAATTCCTCCAAAACTGACTCTCAAAATCAAAGTAATACGCCTGAGTTACAGAAGATTGATGGAATTACGCATATCATAGCTGTTAGCAGTGGTAAAGGTGGCGTTGGAAAAAGTACCATTGCAGTTAATCTCGCTTGTTCTCTAGCTAAATTAGGCTTAAAAACTGGTTTGCTGGATGCGGATATATATGGACCTAATACTCCCTCAATGATGGGAGTTGCCGAACAGAATCCAAAGGTTACAGAAGGTAGTGGCAGTGATCAAAGGTTAATACCAATACAAAAATATGGAATTTCAATGGTATCAATGGGTTTCCTCATAGAAGAAGGTCAGCCAGTTATATGGAGAGGACCAATGCTTAATAGTATTATCCGACAATTTCTGTACCAAGTTGAATGGAATAATCTTGATTTTTTGGTTATTGACTTGCCTCCAGGAACGGGAGACGCTCAAATATCCCTTTCTCAATCTGTGCCTATCTCTGGAGCTATAATTGTCACAACTCCTCAACAAGTATCTTTGCAAGATGCAAGGAGGGGATTAGCAATGTTTAAACAACTCGGAGTCCCTTTACTGGGGGTTGTAGAAAATATGTCAGTATTTATTCCGCCAGATATGCCCAGTAAAAAATATGAAATTTTTGGTAAAGGTGGTGGACAAACATTAGCTAAAGAAAATGACTTACCATTATTAGCTCAAATTCCTATTGAAATTGCTCTCGTTGATGATAGTAATAAAGGTGTACCAATCTCAGTAAGCCAGCCAAATACTGAAAGTTCTGTTGTATTTGGTAATTTGGCTCTATTAATGAAGAATCAATTTGTTAAAAGTTAATTGATGTTTAAGAGAATTTCTTTATTGAATAACAGAGGATTTTTACAAAAAAAAGACAACTTTAATAGAGGTTTTTTATTCTCTCCACTACTGATAATTCCCCTGTTTTTAGTCATTATTTCGGGTTTATTAATAAAAAGTATTCAAGGTGATCTTTTTGTATCGAACTATTTAGGTCATATCCTAACTGGTTTTCTAGGTTATTTTTTAGCATTTTTTATTTCTTATATACCCTTAGAGAGAATTAAAAAGTATGTGGTTCCATTTTATTTGTGTACTTTAATATCCTTATTACTAATTTATTTTTTTGGGATTTCAGTTTCTGGAGCCCAAAGATGGCTACACTTGGGCATCTTTTCTTTTCAGCCTTCAGAAGTAGCTAAACTTAGTACTGTACTGACTCTTGCTTTAGTACTCGACAAAAAAATAATCCTAACAATAAGAGATTTAGTATTGCCCTTATTAGTAGTTATTATTCCTTGGTTATTAATTTTCTTTCAACCGGACTTAGGTACCTCTTTAGTTTTACTTGTTCTGACAAGTGTGATGCTCTATTGGTCGCAAATGCCCATAGAGTGGATTTTGATATTAGTGTTTTGTATTATCACATCCATATTATATCTAACCTTACCAACTCTTCTTATTTTCTGGATTCCTGTTTTGGGATATCTTGCTTATAGATCTTCAAAAAAGAAAATTATTTTTTCTGCTCTTGCTATGTCTTTACATTTATTAGTGGCAAAATTGACACCAATTTTGTGGCAATATGGCTTAAAAGAATATCAAAAAGATAGATTAGTTTTATTTTTAGATCCAAATAGAGATCCATTAGGTGGCGGATATCATTTGATACAGAGTCAAATTGCAATTGGTTCTGGAGGATTATTTGGGACTGGTTTGCTACAAGGTAAGCTGACTAATTTGCAATTTATTCCTGAACAACATACTGATTTTATATTCAGTGCTTTAGGGGAAGAATTAGGTTTTGTGGGGTGCACTATAGTTTTATTTTTGCTCTTTTTTTTGATTAAAAAACTTATTAATACTGCATCAATTGCTAGGACTAATTTTGAATCTCTAATTGTTATTGGAATAGCCTCAACTTTTGTATTTCAAATAATTATAAACTTATTTATGACTATTGGATTAGGACCAGTTACTGGGATTCCTCTCCCTTTTATGAGCTATGGTCGAACGTCATTGGTGACTAATTTTATATCTATTGGATTTGTTTTATCTATATTGAAACGTTCTAGATCACTAAGAAGCTGATGAAATCACAAATAACTATAAAAAAAATTCAAGAGCTTTTAATTAAAGGAGTTCAAACCATATATGTGGATGATGATACATCCAGAAGAATGTGGTGGGCTTCTTTAGAAGTTATTCAAAGAGATTTCCTATTTCAGAATTATAAACAGGGGGGGATCTGGGTTGCCTCGCCTTTGCCAGCTTTTAATGATAAAAAATTTTTAAAACAACTTCATGGATGGCTTTGGTCTCCTGAGGGGCTCCCATACTTTCAAAATGAGAATGCAGGTTTTTTACCAGTTAATAACTCAGAAAAGGTAAAAAAAGATTTCGATTTAGTTAGTAATTATAAAGTCTTAAATCTTTGTCAGGAAGACGGCTATGAACCTTTTTTGATGATAATCACCCCAAATTTTCAATGCGTATTATCAATTGTAGGAGAAAAAGATAAGAAAATTCTATTAATGAAATGTGATGAAGAAAGCCTAAAACTTTCAATTGAATTAATGCATGCAAAATTAAATCAAGAAAATTATGAGGAAGGAGTAAAATTTCGTAATGCAATCAATAATTTAGGTAACCTTAATATTAACAATCAGTTTGAAAAATTATTTTGGCCAACATTAGCTGCAAAATTAGCAAATAATACGCCAAGTCATAATATACAGAATTCTGTGAATAATGATGAAAAAAATGTGCAAATAACTGAAGCAAAATTATTACGTGCAATATCTCATGAAGTAAGAACCCCCTTGGCAACAATAAGAACCCTCATAAGTTCTACTTTAAAAAAATATAAGATGGACGAATCAATGAAAAATCGTTTAATTCAAATAGATAATGAATGTAATGAGCAAATTGATAGATTTGGTTTAATCTTTAATGCAGCAGAATTAGTGAGTAATGAAGTCCCGTCATTAAATAATTTGGCAAAAATTAATTTAGCCGAAATTTTCAAAAAGCTTGCCCCTCTATGGAATAAACAATTAAATCGGCGTGGGATTTCTTTAAAGATTGATATACCCAATCAACTTCCTCAAATCCTAAGCGATTCTGAAAAATTAGAATTAATGTTAAGAGGATTAATCGATAAAAATACTAGAGGATTAAAAGAAGGCAGTACATTGATTTTAGAATTAAGACCAGCTGGTCAAAAACTTAAACTTCAATTAAAGTTACAAAAATTAGAGAATAATCAAAAAGAAATTCTAAAAAAAGATAACGGTTCTGATATTGGTCCTGTTTTAAATTGGAACCCTCAAACTGGGAGTTTACAACTTAGTCAAAATGCTACTCAAAAGTTGTTAGCTAGTTTAGGAGGGCATGTCACTCAAAGACGTGATACTGGTTTGACAGTATTTTTTCCGATTTCAGATTCAAAATAAAATGAGAAACAAGTTTCCCATATATTAAATAATGTAGAAAATTTTCTATTAATTTCGAATTTTGCAAAATATGAATGCTAATTTCTTATTATAAATAACTCAAAATCTAGGATGACTGAAACTTTAGTTGGTCAATTTCCAAAGCATATAGGAAGCACTGGGGGTTTATTAAACTCAGCAGAGACCGAAGAAAAATATGCAATTGTATGGAAAAGTTCAAAAGAACAAGCATTTGAATTGCCCACTGGTGGAGCGGCTATTATGAATGAAGGGGATAATTTAATGTACTTTGCAAGAAAAGAACAATGCCTTGCATTAGGGACACAATTAAGAGCCTTTAAACCAAGAATTGAAGATTTTAAAATCTACAGAATTTTTCCAGGTGGCGATATTGAATTTTTACATCCAAAAGATGGTGTTTTCTCTGAAAAAGTAAATGAAGGAAGAGAGAAAGTTGGTCATAATCCTAGAAGAATAGGTGAGAATCCTAATCCAGCGGGTTTGAAATTTACAACTAAGAATACATTTGATTAACTTCCTTAAAGTTGATATAAAACAAGAAAATAATTATAATTTGGGTTGACATTATTAGTATGATCAGCTCACAAAAAGATAGTTTTTTAAAGGCTTACAAGGAAGGTAAAAATTTTATACCTATTACTCAAACTTGGCCAGCAGATTTAGAGACTCCATTGTCGACTTGGTTGAAATTATCTTCAAAAGATACCCATGGTGTTTTTCTTGAGTCTGTTGAAGGTGGAGAAAGTTTGGGTAGGTGGAGTATTGTTGCTACTAAACCTCTGTGGGAAGCAGTTTGTTATGGAGAAGAAATAGTAAAAACTTGGAGTAATGGCAAAACGGAAAAACATAAAGGGGATCCTTTTGATATTTTAAGAAGTTGGACCAATGAATATAAATCAACTATGTTTGATGACTTGCCTTCAATTGGACAGTTATATGGCTCTTGGGGTTATGAATTAATAAATCGAATAGAACCAAGCGTTCCAATAAATGAAATACCAGAAAACAATATTCCTTATGGTTCTTGGATGTTTTTTGATCAGTTAGTTGTTTTTGATCAAATAAAAAGATGTATTACTGCAGTGGTTTATGCAGATACAACTTTTTTAAAAGAGTCCTCGATTGAAGAATTGTATCAAAACTCAATTTCTAAAATTCAGAAAACTAGAAATTTAATGAGAGTTCCTTTAAAAGAAAACGAGTTTTTAGATTGGAATGAAAATGAGAATTTGAATTTAGATTTAAAAAGTAATTGGAAGAAAAAAGATTTTGAGGATGCAGTTATCTCTGCTAAAGAATACATAAGAAAAGGAGATATCTTTCAAATAGTAATAAGTCAGAGATTCCAAGCTCAAGTCAATAATGATCCTTTTAATTTATATAGGAGTTTGAGGATGGTTAATCCATCTCCGTACATGTCATTTTTTGATTTTGGCTCATGGTATCTAATAGGTTCAAGTCCTGAAGTAATGGTTAAAGCTGAAAAAAATAAAAATAATCAGATTGTCGCAAGCTTAAGACCAATAGCTGGTACAAGACCTAGAGGGATTGATAATCAACAAGACTTGGAATTAGAAAAGGATTTATTAAAAGATCCAAAAGAGATAGCTGAGCATGTAATGCTAATTGATCTTGGGAGAAATGATCTTGGAAGAGTTTGTGAAATTGGTACTGTAAAGGTCAAGGATTTAATGGTTATTGAGAAATATTCACATGTTATGCATATAGTTAGTGAAGTTGAGGGAATTTTAAAAAATAACGCTGATGTTTGGGATTTGCTAAAAGCATCTTTTCCCGCTGGGACAGTAACTGGCGCGCCAAAAATAAGAGCTATGCAATTAATTAAAGACTTTGAAAAAGATGCTAGAGGACCTTATGCTGGTGTTTACGGATCTATTGATGTTAATGGTGCATTAAATACGGCAATCACAATAAGAACTATGATTGTTAAACCCTCAAGAGATGGGAAATATGATGTTTCAGTTCAGGCAGGAGCTGGAATAGTTGCTGATTCTTTTCCTGAAAATGAATATCAAGAGACTATAAATAAAGCCAAGGGGATACTTAAAGCATTAGCCTGTTTGGATAAATGAGTCAAAATAATCTTTATAAGGGTTTTGAGGTAGAACTTTTCACAGGTTCTTTAGATTCTCATGTTGGTGTTTCGGCTGAAATTGAGAAAAAATTTCCTGATTTTGTCAAAGAGCCAGATAACAGAAACGTTGAATATATAACAACACCTGATAAGGACTACAATTTTTTATATGAGAAATTAATAAATCCAAGAAAAAAGTTAAGAAGATGGCTCAATAAAAAAGAGTTAACAATCATTCCTTCATCTACTCTTTGTTTTAAACACGATATTCAATTTCAAAGATCGGATATTGATAATGTTTATCATCAATTTATACAAGACAATTATGGAACCTCTATTGCAACTTCAAGTGTACATATAAACATAGGAATAGAAGATTTAGATAAGCTTTTTGCGGCTATTAGACTAATAAGATCTGAGGCAGCTTTATATCTATCCCTAAGTGCTAGTTCACCTTTTTTAAATAATAAGATTACGGAGAATCACTCTCAGAGATGGATGCAGTTTCCTAAAACACCAAGTAAGATTCCTTTTTTTGTAAATCATAATTCTTATATCGATTGGATCGAGGAAAATATAGCTAATAAAAATATGCAAAATATCAGGCATTTTTGGTCTTCAATCAGACCAAATGGTCCCCAAAGACCATTAATTCTTGACCGTTTGGAATTAAGAATTTGTGATTTTATTTATGATATTAACTTGCTCTTAGGCATAACGGCCATGATTGAACTAAGGATTTTGAATCTTTTTGAAAATATCAATACTTTAGATCCTTTGAATTCCAGTTTTTTTTCTATTGATAAATTATCAGAAATTTGTGATCAAAATGAAACTAATGCTGCCAAAGATAGTCTAAATTCAGAATTAATTCATTGGCAAGATGGCAAAAAAGTTATTTGTAGAGAATGGATTCAGAACTTATTATCAGATTTGTCATCCACAGCAGAAAATTTTGGTATGAAACATCTTTTGAATCCTATATATAAAGTTCTGGCAGAAGGTAATCAATCTATGAAATGGATAAATCAATATGAAAAAGGTCTTTCTATTGAGCAAATAATGAAAATTTCTATCGAAGATATGATTAGGAGTGAAGGCGAGAATGTTTGATTATTTAAATAAACATTTGATCTGAATATTTTCACTTGTGACATAATAATTATATGGAATCTTTTCGACAGATAAAAAATAATAACGTGGATCTGATAAGTAACAATGATCCACTCGATAAAAATCGTCTTTTAATAGAAGATCTATGGGAATCTGTACTCAGAGAAGAATGCCCAGATGATCAAGCAGAGAGATTGATACAGCTTAAAGAATTAAGTTATTCAAAACAAATTGATGGTGATAGTTCAAGAACTTTTAAAAATGAAATAGTTGATATTGTAAATTCTATGGATTTAGCAGAATCCATTGCAGCAGCAAGAGCGTTTTCATTGTATTTTCAACTAGTAAATATTTTGGAACAAAGAGTTGAGGAAGATAGATATATTCAAAGCTTTACCAATAAGGATGTTCAAAAATCGCCTGACAATCTTGATCCTTTTGCTCCAGCATTGGCTAGGCAAAATGCTCCAGTGACTTTTAGAGAATTATTTTACAGGCTGAGGAAATTAAATGTACCACCAGGTAAATTAGAAGAGTTGTTGCAGGAAATGGATATCCGTTTAGTTTTTACTGCACATCCAACTGAAATAGTAAGACATACGATTAGACATAAGCAAACAAGAGTAGCAAATTTGTTGAAAAAAATACAGATTGAGCAATTTCTAACAAAGGAAGAAAAAAATTCTCTAAAAACCCAATTAAAAGAGGAAGTAAGACTTTGGTGGAGAACAGATGAATTACATCAATTTAAACCATCAGTTTTAGATGAAGTAGATTATGCTTTGCATTATTTTCAACAAGTTTTATTTAATGCGATGCCTCAATTGAGGGGTAGGATTACTGAAGCACTCACCGAAAATTATCCAGATGTTCAGTTGCCCTCTGAATCTTTTTGTAATTTCGGTTCTTGGGTAGGCTCCGATAGGGATGGTAATCCATCGGTTACTCCTGAGATAACATGGAGAACTGCGTGCTACCAAAGGCAGTTGATGTTGGAAAGATATATTAATGCGATATCAAATCTTAGAGATCAGTTAAGTGTCTCGATGCAATGGAGTCAAGTCAGCTCTTCACTATTAGAATCACTTGAAACGGATAGAGTTAAGTTCCCAGAAATCTATGAAGCAAGGGCAACAAGGTATAGATCAGAACCTTACAGATTGAAATTAAGTTATATTTTAGAAAAATTAAGGTTAACTCAAGAAAGAAATAATTTACTAGCTGATAATGGATGGAAATTTGATTTAGAGGGAGAAACTGATAACAAAAATATAGATAAAGTTGAGAATTTATATTACAAGTCAGTCAACGAATTTACTTATGATCTCGAATTAATTAAAAATAGTCTGATAAGTACAGATTTAACATGCGACTCTGTAAATACCTTACTTACTCAGGTTCATATTTTTGGATTTTCTTTAGCAAGTTTAGATATTCGTCAAGAAAGTACAAGACATAGTGACGCTATACAAGAACTTACAAAGTATCTTGATTTATCTGTTCAATATGACCAGATGTCTGAGGAAGAGAAAATTAAATGGCTTATAGACGAATTAAATACAAAAAGGCCTCTTATTCCATCTGATGTTAACTGGACAAAAACTACAGAAGAAACATTTTCAGTTTTTAAAATGGTTAAGAGACTACAGCAAGAATTTGGAAGTCGCATTTGTCATTCTTATGTAATTTCAATGAGTCATAGTGCATCTGATTTGCTCGAAGTTCTCTTACTGGCAAAAGAAACGGGACTTCTTGATCAAAATTCACAAAAGTCAAAATTATTAGTTGTTCCTCTTTTTGAAACTGTAGAAGACCTTAAAAGAGCCCCAGAAGTAATGGAAAAGTTGTTTAAATTAGATTTCTATAGATCATTATTGCCAAAAGTTGGAGAATCTTTTAAGCCTCTGCAAGAATTAATGCTTGGATACTCTGATAGTAATAAAGATTCGGGGTTTGTTTCAAGTAATTGGGAAATTCATAGAGCCCAAATAGCGCTGCAAAATCTTTCAAGTAGAAATAACATATTGCTAAGACTTTTTCATGGAAGGGGTGGTTCTGTAGGTAGAGGAGGAGGGCCAGCCTATCAGGCAATATTGGCCCAACCAAGCGGTACTTTAAAAGGACGAATAAAAATAACAGAGCAAGGTGAAGTTTTGGCATCTAAATATAGTCTTCCGGAACTGGCTTTGTACAATCTTGAGACTGTCACTACAGCGGTGATTCAAAATAGTTTAGTAAATAATAGACTTGATGCTACTCCAGAATGGAATCAATTAATGTCTAGGTTGGCAGAAACATCGAGGTCTCATTACAGAAAATTAGTGCATGAAAATCCTGATTTATTAAATTTCTTTCAAGAGGTAACTCCAATAGAAGAAATAAGTAAATTACAGATATCTAGTAGGCCTGCTAGAAGAAAAAAAGGTGCAAATGATTTGTCCAGTTTAAGAGCTATTCCATGGGTATTTGGTTGGACACAAAGTAGATTTCTTCTGCCAAGTTGGTTTGGAGTAGGCACTGCATTGTCATCTGAATTAAATTTAGATCCACAACAAATTGAATTATTAAGAGTTTTACATCAAAGATGGCCATTTTTCAGGATGCTTATATCTAAGGTAGAAATGACATTATCGAAGGTGGATTTGGAAGTTGCTAGATATTATGTCGATACTCTTGGCAGTAAGAAAAATAAAGAATCTTTTGATGATATTTTTGAAGTAATTTCTAAAGAATATAATCTTACAAAATCTCTAATACTTGAAATTACTGGTAAAAATAAGCTCCTCGAATCTGATAGGGACTTAAAATCATCAGTTAGTTTGAGAAATAAAACAATTATACCCTTGGGATTTTTGCAGGTTTCACTTTTAAGAAGACTAAGAGACCAGACAAGACAACCCCCAATAAGCGAATTTATTATTGATAAAGATGAATCTAAAAGAGCTTACAGTAGAAGTGAACTATTGAGGGGGGCACTTTTAACTATTAATGGGATAGCAGCTGGTATGAGAAATACAGGTTGAAAATTGCAATATTTTTCTAAAAAAAAACTTGTTCTTCCAGAAGGTTATTTTGTTAATTCATCACAAATCCCATCTGCTAAAGAAGTTAACAAACTTTTAGCGAATTGTGGTTGTGAGACATTTCCAACAAAACCTCTTTCTGAGGCTATTAAGAAAAGTAATTTCTTTTTTACCATACAAAATGAATTAAAAAATAAATTACATGGCTTTGTAAGGGTTACTTCAGATAAAGGATTGAATGCTAATTTGTGGAATTTAAGTGCATTGCCAGGAAGTAATCAACAACTTTATTATTCAATATTGCTTAAAGTTACTCTTGAGAAAATAAATAGAGAAATGCCTGGATGCAGTATTTCTGTACAGGCTCCAGTATCTTCGTTTCTAAGTTTAGAAGAAAATGGATTCATACTCGATCCAAATGGAATAAGAGTAATGGGTTATAAACTTTAAAAATTATGTTACGAGCATGGAGGGATTCGAACCCCCGACTCTCAGAACCGGAATCTGATGCTCTATCCAACTGAGCTACATGCCCTTTAATTTTTCAATTTCTTTAAAGAAAATCTAAATATTCTAAACTTAGCTAATTTAATTATTGAATGCACAAAAAAAATTTTTTTAAATAAATTAAAAATTCAAAATTTTCGGAACCATAAAAGTTTTGAAATTGATTTAAAAGAGCAAAGAGCAATTGTTCTTGGCTGTAACGGTATTGGTAAGTCAAATTTACTTGAATCGGTTGAATTTTTAAGTCAATTAAAATCTAATAGAGCGTTAAGCGATAAAGATTTAATAGAGAATAAAAGTGATATGGCTGTAGTCTTAGGACAAATAAATTTTAAAGACGATTTAAAGTTAAATTTATTCCGAAAAGGCCCTAAAAAGATTTATGTCAATGAATCAATCTTGAAAAAACAGAGTGAGATAAAGAATTATATTCGGAGTGTATGTTTCTGTTCTAATGATATAGATATTGTTAGAAGTGAACCAAGTTATCGAAGAACATGGATTGATAAAGTCGTATCTCAGCTTGAACCAGTATATTTTGACCTCATTAGTAGATTTAACAGGCTTTTAAAGCAAAGAAGTCATTTTTGGCGTTCGGAAAGTTTCTTGAAAACCCAATCCTCAGATATTGTTGAAAGCTTCGATATTCAAATGTCAATAATAAGTACAAGAATTTTTAGGCGCAGAAGAAGGGCTTTATTAAAAATTAAACCATATGTTGAATATTGGCATAATCATTTAAGTAAATCTAAAGAGCAAATAGACATAAATTATCTTTCAGGAATACAAAATATAAGTCCAGAAGAAGAAGAAGAAGAAGTTATTAGTAAAAAAATAGCAGAACAACTCTTAAATCAGCGTTCAATAGAAGCATTGACAGGTAAATGTAATTTTGGCCCTCATCGTGATGATGTTGAGTTTTTAATCAATAATGTTTCAGTCAGAAAATATGGTTCATCAGGACAGCAAAGGACTTTTATCTTGGCTTTAAAGATGGCTGAACTGGATTTATTAACTAAAACATTGAATGTCCCTCCAATTCTTATATTGGATGATGTTTTGGCGGAATTAGATTTAACTAGGCAAAATTTGTTATTAAATTCTGTTGGCAAAGATAGTCAATGTTTTATAAGTGCGACCCATTTAGATAAGTTTAATCAGTCTTTCATAGGTTCGTCACAAATGATTCACTTATGATTTCAAAAAAGTATGATTTTTAGCTAATCTAATATTCATATAAATTTCTTAAATGGAAATCTACAAAAAAAGTCAATTTTTAAGTTCGTTTAGTGATGAGCAAAAATTAAGTCATCAAAGTAAGCACCTTTTGTTGGAACTTTATAGATGCGATTGCGAAAAATTAAATGATGAATCTTTTTTGCGATGTATTTTAAACAGAGCTTCTAAATTAGCAAATGCAACAGTTCTTAATTTGATAAGTAATAAATTTGAGCCTCAGGGGGTCACTGCAATTGCATTACTGGCAGAATCTCATATTTCAATACATACTTGGCCTGAATCTAATTATTCTGCAGTCGATATTTTTACTTGTGGTCAAAATATGATGCCTGAACTAGCTAGTCAGTATTTAATTGAATCTTTAATGGCTAAAGAACATGCTTTGCGTATCATTGAGCGAAATCCACCTTCAGCAGTACCTAAGCAGATTAGAACGGCTGTTTAATGCAATATTATCTATTTAATTTTCCGCTTATTAATCCTTCAAGATCTAAGCTTGTGCAATTAAATCCTAAACTAGAAAAATAATGAACTAAATCACTAATATTATATTTGTAAAAAAAATGCTTTAATTCATCTTGAGGAATTTCTATTCTTGCAGTTGAGCCCTGGCATCGAACCCTAACCTCCGATAAGCCACCTTCTTTAAGATATTCTTCTGCTTTCTCAACCATTTTTAGCCGCTCACTAGTTATTTCATGGCCATAAGGAAATCTTGATGATAAGCAAGGTTGAGCAGGTTTATCCCACCAAGGAAAACCTAATGCTCTTGATACATCCCTAATGTCTTGTTTTGAGAATTTAAATTTTGCAAGGGGAGAGATAACTCCTGCTTGTTTTGAGGCTTGTATTCCTGGTCTGTAATCTTTAAGATCATCAAGATTGACCCCATCTAAAACAATCTTGTAATTAAGTTTTTTAGAAAGGTATGTTGTATGTCTGTGGAGCTCTTTTTTGCATGCAAAGCACCTATCCTTAGGATTTTTACTGTAACTTGATTGGTCTAATTCTGATGTTTTAATTTCTAAATGCTTTACTCCAATCCATTTTGCTTGACTTCTTGCTTCTTCGCGAAGATTATGGGCCAATGCAGGAGAAATACCAGTTATTGCAACTGCTTTGCTACCTAATTGCTCAAATGCTAATGATGCAACTAATGCACTATCAACTCCTCCGGAATAAGCAATACAAACACTTTCAAGATTCTTTATGTACCTTCTAATTGTATAAAGTTTTTCACTTTGTTCATCAGAGAGAGTTTCTAGTTGATTGAACATGTTAATTACTTTAAAATTCAAATTACATATAGACAGGTTGAATTTATTATTAAATCTTTAATAATATTCTTATCTATATATTAGATTAAATTAATTAATTTTGTTCAATTGGCGAATACGAGTAGAAATAAAGGAATTGGAATTGTCACTGCAAGTGATAGTCAAGAAAGAGCAAAAGGTCAATTACATATTTATGATGGAGAGGGTAAGGGAAAAAGTCAGGCTGCTTTGGGAGTAGTACTTAGGACAATAGGATTAGGAATATGCGAAAAAAGACAGTCAAGAGTTTTACTTCTAAGATTTTTAAAAGGTCCTGAGAGGTCTTATGACGAGGATTCAGCCATAGAGGCTTTGCAAAGAGGCTTCCCACATCTAATTGACCATGTTAGGACAGGAAGATCTGAATTTTTTACTGCTGACCAAGTCACTAAGTTTGATATTGGTGAAGCTGAAAGAGGTTGGAATATTGCTAAAGGAGCAATTGCAAGTTCTCTTTATTCTGTAGTTGTACTAGATGAGTTGAACCCAGTTCTTGATTTAGGAATGCTTGATATCAATGAAGTAGTTGATTCTCTTCAAAATCGTCCAGATGGATTAGAAATCATTATTACTGGAAGGGCAGCCCCTTCTTCTTTGGTAAGAATATCTCAACTCCATTCAGAAATGAGACCACGTTCGATAGGAGACTTATCTGAACTAAGCAGACAAAGTATTTCTAGTGGTGGAATTGAGATTTATACAGGTGAAGGAAAGGGTAAATCGACAAGTGCACTCGGTAAGGCTCTTCAAGCTATCGGTAAAGGAATATCTCAAGATAAAAGTCATAGAGTTTTAATATTGCAGTGGTTAAAAGGTGGAAATGGATATACCGAAGATGCTGCCATAGAAGCTTTGAGAGAGAGTTACCCTCATTTAGTAGATCATTTGCGTTCAGGCAGAGATGCCATCGTTTGGAGAGGTCAGCAACAATCAATTGATTATGTAGAGGCTGAAAGAGCATGGGAAATTGCTAAAGCTGCTATTTTGTCTGGATTGTATAAAACAATCATTTTAGATGAATTGAATCCAACTGTTGATTTAGAGTTGTTACCTGTGGAATCAATACATCAAACGCTCTTAAAAAAACCAGCAGATACAGAAGTTGTAATTACTGGGAGGTGTAAAAATGAACCTTCATACTTTGAACTAGCTGATGTTTACTCTGAAATGGTTTGTCACAAGCATTATGCAAATCTGGGAGTTGATTTAAAAAGAGGTGTAGATTACTAACTATTTTTAAAAATTTAATTGCACAATATTTTTTTTACCTTTTCAATGCCGCCTTCAATAGATTTTGACTGGATTTTGAATTTAGACAAGATTCTTGAAGCTTTTGCAGAGCGTTTCCCTGATTTACATATAGTGAAAACCTCTTTGTTTAAACTTTCTTTTTGAATAAATTGTAAGTCAGATTCTTGGTTAAAATGACTTAAGGGAATTGAGATAGATCCCTCAATTGCAGATGTAGAAAATTCTTCATTTTCTCTAACATCAATTAAAAGAATTTTGTTTGGTTTTGCTTTGTATAAACTATTAAAATCAATAGCATTAATACTATTGATTTCATCGTTTTTCTCACAATATTCATCACTATTATAAAAACTTTCAAACTGAGACAGATTTTTTATTTGTTTATTTAACTGATCACTTTTTAGATATAATTTTTTCATATCCATATTCAATAGATCAAAAATTAAAATCTTCCCATCTAAAATTTCACCTTTTTTCAAAATTATTTTGATAATTTCATTAACCTGAAGAATTCCTATTAAACCTGTTGAAACTCCCACAACCCCGTATTCTGCACAACTAGGGGCAGCATTTTTTGAAGGAGATTCTGGAAGTAAATCTCTTAAATTAGGACTATTTTTATATAGATTGAAAACACTCACTTGCCCTTCAAAGCCTTGTACACTTCCAAAGACTAAGGGTTTATTTAATATCAGGCATGAATCATTTATTAAATATCTTGTGCCAAAGTTATCCGAGCAATCACAAATAACATCAAACTCCTTTATTAATTCAAGAGCATTTTTAGGATTAATTCTCTCTGAAAAGGTTAATATTTCACAATTAGGATTGAATTTTTTAATTCTTTCCTTAGCAGAATTAATTTTAAGATCGCCAATGGTATTTGTTTCATGAATTATCTGTCTCTGAAGATTAGACTTTTCAACTTCATCATTATCAACTATTCCAATTCTCCCAATTCCTGCTGCAGCCAGATAAAGCAAAACGGAAGACCCAAGCCCACCTGCTCCAATACATAACACAGAGCTGTTTTTAAGATTTAGTTGGCCCTCATAACCTATCTCTTTGAGGGTAAGGTGTTTTTGATATCTTTCTTCTTCATCAGGGTTTAAGAAATTAAATTTTATATCTTTGGACATTGAGATCCTTTAATTTTTGCGAGCTAAACTATGAAAATATAATAATTAAAATAAAAATTTTAGACTTTTAAATTTTTCTTATTGCTCTGATTTATTAATGTTTTTGTTAGAACTAGATGATAATGTGAAGTTTTTATAAATCAATTTTAAGTTCAAATATCTTGAGAAAGCCTACATACCAACGTCTCTAAAAAAATACAAAATGTTTCGGTTCGGAATTTTGCACAACAAAAAGGTAGTCAATAGACGTTTTTTCCGATACTGTCTGGTTCATATATTAAGTTTACTGAATTCATGAGTGATAACACTCCAGAGTCAAACCAAGACTCCGGCTCCGATACAAGCTCAGAAACCAAAAGTTTTTCAGAGAAGTACTCTGATGTTATGGGAAAAGTCAACGAAACCCTTGGTAATGTTGATTGGACTCAAATGGGTAAGTACGGCAAGGCGGCAGGCATAATTGCTGTTGTCGTAATAGCTCAGATAATAATTAAAGTTGTCATTGACACGATAAACTTTTTCCCAATTCTCCCTGGTTTACTAGAACTACTGGGCGTAATTGTTGTCGGTCAATGGAGCTGGCAAAATCTTCGTACCAGTGAAAATCGTGAAGCTGTTTTAGATAAGGTACAAAATCTTAAGAAGACATATTTAGGGTAGTTAAAGATTACATATTAAGAATTGCTTTTACGTAATCTTCAACTTGGTTTAAGTACCCTCCTCCAAACATATTGGCGTGATTCAATATGTGATAAAAATTATAAATAATAATTCTTTTTTCAAATCCGTTTTTTTTAGGAAAAATTCTATGATATTCTTCATAAAATTCTTTTCTAAAACCTCCAAATAGTTTTGTCATAGCTATATCTACTTCATTATCTGCCCACCAAGATGCAGGGTCAAATATAACCCCCTTTCCATTTTTGTCCATTCCTGCATTTCCTGACCATAAATCACCATGAACTAGAGCATTTATTGGTTTGTGATTCAGCAATTCTGATTTAATTTTTTCTTTAACTTTATTTATAATTACTTTATCTAAAATTCTCGATTTAAGACTTAATAATTGAGGTATTATCCTTAAGTTTAAAAAACAATCTATCCAATTATTTTCTAAGCCTTTTTTCTGATCTGTTGTTCCGATAAAACCCTCAACTGGAAACCCAAACATTTTGGGGTTAGATTCAGCTGATTTCAAGTGCAATTCACCTAAACCTTTTCCAAGCTTTTTTTGGTCAAAGTTATGCATATCTATCCATTCAATTAAAAGAATCTCTATATTTTTTATATTTTTATATGCAATAACTTCAGGAATAACTAAGTTTTCTTGATTAATGTATTTTCTCAAATTTTGGAGACAATATTTTTCAAATTCAAGAAATTTTTTGTTTCTAATGTTTCTTTTAAGGAATAACTTTTTGTCTAGGAATTCTATTCGCCATGCATTATGAATATCGCCACCATGTACTTGTTCAATACTTTTTGGATAGGTTTCACCTAATTCTTCACAAATTTCGTTAATTTCAATAGGAGATAATTTTTGCATTTTAATGAAAAAGTCTGAAGTTATTGTTGTAGGCGCCGGTATAGCAGGACTAACTTCTGCAGCGATTTTATCAAAACAAGGCTTATCAGTGACTTTAATCGAATCTCATACTCAAGCCGGAGGATGTGCTGGTACTTTTAAAAGAAAGAATTATACTTTCGATGTTGGCGCAACTCAGGTTGCTGGTTTAGAGAAGGGAGGAATACATTCTAGAATTTTTGATTTTTTAGATATTCCATCTCCAGAAGCCACAATTTTAGACCCTGCTTGCATTGTTGATTTAAATGATGGTGGTAATCCTATACCTATTTGGTATGAAAAAAGTAAATGGATTGCTGAACGAGAAATGCAGTTTCCTGGGAGCCAAAGATTTTGGAAGCTTTGTACCCTAATACATGAAAGTAATTGGATATTTGCTAATAATAATCCTGTATTACCAATAAGTAATTTTTGGGATTTTTCTCAACTTCTCAAAGCACTAGTACCTTCAAACCTTGTCACCAGTATCTTACTTAAATCTACTATTTTTGATCTATTGCGGATATGTGGATTATCCAAGAATGAGCGCTTGATTAAATTCTTAAATCTTCAACTAAAACTTTATTCTCAAGAGGACGTTTATAGTACTGCAGCATTATATGGATCTACTGTTCTTCAGATGTGTCAACAGCCACATGGTCTGTGGCATCTTAAAAAATCTATGCAGTCTTTAAGTGAATCATTAGAAAGTTCATTAATTAAAACTGGAGTTAATTTAATTTTTGGACAAGAAGTTAAATCTATAACTTTTGACGACGTAAATATGTGTTGGCAACTATCTGCTAATTCGAAAAAAAAATCATTTATTTATCAAGCAAAAGATGTGATTTATACTGCACCTCCACAATCTTTGCTCAAGCATTTGAAAGATCCTTTAGAAAGAAAAAAAAATTATAAAAATCGACTTAATAATTTGCCTGATCCAAGTGGAGCTGTAGTTTTTTATTCAGCATTAAAAAAGGAACATATTAAAAAAACATTCTCCAACCATTATCAATTTGTTTCAAAAGAATTTTGTTCGTTATTTGTATCAATTAGTGATGATGGTGATGGAAGAGCGCCAAAAGGTGAGGTTACTTTAATTGCCAGTATCTTTACCAAAACTAAAGATTGGTTTGATCTAGATAAACAAACTTACTTAAAGAAAAAAAATGGTTTCATGAAAAAAATATCCCTTGAATTGGAAAGTCAATTTGATATTGATCCTGAAAAATGGCTACATAGAGAATTAGCAACTCCATTGGGCTTTGAAAAATGGACAAAAAGACCTAATGGAATAGTAGGCGGGCTTGGTCAAAATCCAGATATTTTTGGTTTATTTGGATTGTCAAGTAGGACACCTTTTGAAGGTTTATGGTTATGTGGAGATTCGATTTATCCAGGAGAGGGGACTGCAGGTGTTAGTCAGTCTGCATTAATGGTTTCAAGGCAAATTTTAGCTTCCAAAGGTAAAGGTAATTTTAGTTTATAAAATTTTGTCTGTTTTCTTTTGCTTCAGCAAGTTTTTTAGAAAGTAAATCCCAATTTTTTTCTTTAATAAGAGATTCCAGTATATTCAGCTTATTTTTAAAATTATTTATGGAATTTAAAACATTAATCTGATTATTAATAGCTAAATCTAGGCCTAGTTGTTCATTGCCTCCGCCAACTCTCGAAGTGTCAGCAAATCCTGTAGCAGCTAATTTTTGCGAGAGATCTAATAAAGATTGATTATTTTTTGTTTGCGCAGTTTCTATGAGGGCAGAAGCTAAAAATATAGGCAAATGAGAAATTAGAGATACTGCTTCATCATGCTCTTTTGGCGAAGCTTGGCAAATTTCACAATCCATTGATTTTATGAGCTCGGAAATAGTTCTGACTGAATTTAAATCACTATTTTGTGTTGGGGTAATAATCCATTTTGCATTTTTAAAAAGACCTTCAAAACCTGAATCAACTCCTTTTTTTTCTGTGCCTGCCATTGGATGAGATCCAATAAATAAAGGATGTGAATTTTCCCATGTATTTACAATTGGTTCTTTTACAGACCCTACATCAGTTAGTATTGTCTCCTGAGGTATTGATGCTACTAATTTTCGCGAAGGATTGATCAAATCTTTGATAGGTAATGCCAAAATTATTAGCTCACATTTTTTTAATAAGCTCAGATCACAGCTAACCAAATTTGCAAGTTTTTTATCCTTAGCTTTTTTTTCATTAAATTCATTATTTGCTATTCCATAAATTGTATGATTTAGACTTTGGAGTTTTAATCCTAAAGAACCACCAATTAATCCTAATCCTACTATTCCAATTTTCATAAATTAATTAATTCAAGACCCTCTTTTATTGATACCAATTTTTTGTATATTAGGTTCATAAATTTTGCATATTTTTGAAATTAAATTAATTATAAATGCTTGAAATTTTAAGTCATCAATATTTGAAAAATTTTTTGAGAGATCAAAGTATTAATTGGGAGCACATATATTCTTTTGGGAGGATAGTTTCCAAATGTATTGAAAATGATTCTACCTATCTAATTAATTCAGAAATTTTCTCTAGCTATGATTGGTTACCTCCAATTTTGATTTCTTTATTTTTAAAGGAAGAAGATTCAACTTTTATTTTATCTAAAGAAAAAATCCAATTTATAAGCCAATTTCAGATTGATTCATTGAAAAATCTAGGTTTTAATTTTATTTTGAAAAATGATCAATTTATTTTTGCAAATCATCATGTTCACTTGATAACTATCCAAAATTTTCTTAATGATCCCAATTCTCGTAATCTTAGAAATCATCGAATAGTTTATTCAGGAATTGAGGATATAAAACAGGATTTAAAAAATCATTTTAGGATTTCTTTACTTAAAAAGGATTGGACAAAAAATTTTAAAGAATTTGAATTAATCAATCAAAAATTTATAGAAGTATATGATTCGTTGAAGAAAAAGTTCTTCATGAGAAAGGTCTTAGGAAATAGTTATATCAGTTTAGATGAAAAAGAAATTAGTTTTTTGTCAAACTTTTTTTATGAAAATTCTCTTTTTTCTGATAAATTTTCAAGCGTCAACAAAGCATTATCTCAAGGTTGGGCATGCTGGGTAAAGTTAAACGATACAAATTTAGATTGGAATTTGTATTTACAGCCAATAGATGAACTTTTTCAAATTAAGGAATTTTTTTCAAATAATAAATTTGTTTTTTTATCAGCATTGAGAAAAGATAATTTTTTCCAAATGTATTTTAAAAAGCATAGTTTAGATATTGACTTGGTTATTAATTTTAAGAGTAATTTTGAAGAGAGAAAGATTTCTTTATATATACCCACTAAACAGTTGCTTCCCAATAATCCTCTTTTTACCAATTCAATCTTGGACAAATGCAAAAAGTTAATACTTTTTAGAAAGGGTTTAACTTTAGTGTTGTCTGATGATATTGATCTAAAAACTAATCTTGCTACAGAATTAGCTTCTACTTACGGGAAGAGAGTATTACTAGAGACAATTCCCTCAGGTAGAAATGAAATCCTTTGCTCTAGTTTTGACTGGTGGATTATGAATTCTTATTTAATTCAAATTCCAGAACAAATTATCATTCCTTTACTTCCGATTCCGAATATGTCAGAACCCATTAATGCAATTACTGTCTCTCATAAAAAGAAGCTTTCTCAAGATTGGTTTAGAGACTTCTTTCTTCCTCAAGCTAGAATTAAACTTGAAAGATCTATTTCTCCTTTAAGAAGAAATTCAGGTAAGTTAATAATTCTAGATGGAAGAGCAAATAAAAGAAACTGGGGAAGATTACTTTTGCAAAACATTCAACCCTCAAAACAAATTAACTATATGCTACCTTTTGATTAGGTTATGATTTTGTAAATAACTAAAGAAATATGGGAGAAGCAAAAAGACGCAAAACACTTGGTTTACCTCCAAAAAAAAATAATACTAAAACTAAAATTGATGAGTCTCCAAGATTATTTGAATGGCTTCCCTTTACAATCAATCAAAGAGATAATCTAATTAAATTAAGTATTAAGGCCAGTTGGTTCGGAATCGGAGGGTTAGTAATCTTATGGATTGTAGTGAGATTTATAGGCCCTGCTGCTGGGTGGTGGACTTTAGCTGATTCTTTATAAATCTAAGCTACTGTTTTTATATCATTAACAGCGATTGTATTAGCAGGACTGCTATTTAATGCTTTCATTGAATTAGAACTGACTTCAGTTCCTTCTGTTAATTTCTCTTTAACCATAGATTCTACTTTATTCCTGATTTCTAAGTTTTGATCAAGCCAAATAATTGTATTATCTCTTCCTTGTCCAATATTTTCTCCTTCATAACTATACCAAGCACCTCTCCTTATGATGATATTAGTCTCTTCTGCTAAATCTAATAAGCATCCTGTTGTACTAATACCTTTCCCAAAGAGAATATCAAATTCTGCAATTCTAAATGGTGGTGCAACTTTGTTTTTTGCTACTTTCACTTTTGCTCTTATGCCATATTCCTCAGTACCTCTTTTAAGAGTTTGAATTCTTCTGATATCAAGTCTTACTGAGGCGTAAAATTTTAATGCATTACCTCCTGTGGTTGTTTCTGGATTGCCGTATGTAACGCCAATTTTTAGGCGTAATTGATTCAGGAATATTACCGTACATCCAGATTTGCCAATATTTCCTGTTATTTTCCTCATTGCTTGGCTCATTAGCCTTGCTTGGCTTCCAATTACGTGATCTCCCATCTCTCCTTCTATCTCGGCTCTTGGGGTCAGTGCTGCAACCGAGTCAACAACAACAAGATCTACCGCACTCGATCTTATAAGTTGGTCAACTATTTCTAGAGCCATTTCACCAGTATCTGGCTGTGAAACTAACAAATTTTCAACATCAACACCCAAAGAGGCCGCATAAACTGGATCGAGTGCATGCTCAGCATCTACAAATGCAGCTACTCCTCCATTTTTTTGGACTTCCGCAATCGCGTGAAGCGTTAATGTAGTTTTTCCTGAACTTTCTGGTCCGTAAACTTCTACTACTCTTCCTTTTGGATAGCCTCCTCCTAATGCTAAATCTAATGTGAGCGCTCCAGTAGATATTGTTTCTACTTTCATTCTTGAGGCGTCACCAAGTCTCATTATTGAACCTCGTCCAAAATTTCTTTCTATTTGACCTAAGACAAGACTTAATGCCTTGTCTTTTTCTTTTGATTCAGTTTTTTTCTTTTCTTCAAGGCTCATTGTTTGATTTATCGGTTAAAGTTCTTGTAATTATTCTAAATTTGGAAATTTTTATTTAAACCAAACTTCATAAATACAAACTATAGTACATCTGTACTCTAGCTGATTATCTTTAAATTGCAACTAATTCTCCAAGGTTTCCTAATTTTAATAATTTGATTTCATTACTTATCTTATTTTTATCTGATTCTTTCAAATATCCCCAATCAGCTAGGAAGCATGGAATGTGAGAAGTTTCTGAATTTTGTTTAATATCGATTAGAGTTTTTTTTCTATCTTCTATAAAGCCTAAAATTTCATAAGTTTGTGTAAGTTTTTCAGCTATTTTGATTTTTGTTCCTGATTCATAACCAAAAATAAATTCTGGAAAAATATTTAATTGTTTAAGAATTTTTTCTGCAAATATTTTACCTTTAGTTGTTATAACTCCAGTTTTTATTCCTCTTTTGCTTAATTCTTTCATAAAATTTATAATTTCAAAAAAAGGTTTGTGTAAATTTACCCACGATTTAAAATCTTTATCAATTTGGTACTTGCGAGACTTATCTAACATTTTTTGTATATCTTCTGCTATCCAGGAATTTTCATTTAATATCCTCTGGCAATTTTGATGATAATTATTAATGAAATCATCTTTATTATCACTTTTTAATGGATTTTCTGTTTTTATAATTTCGTGAACAATTAGAATCATTTCCCAACCATATTTAACCCAAGGCCTAATTTCTTTGAAAGAATTTGGTACTCCTTGATAAAGTTTTTGATCAATAGTGATGTTGGGTGAATTTAAATATCTTTCACAGGCCAGCAAGGAGCTATGCCAATATTCTTGCATTCCATCAACTATTACTCCATCAAAATCAAATAGAAAAATTTTTTGAGAAGACACCAGTTGATTATTAGAACTGGGCCGCTAGGATTCGAACCTAGGAATGTCGAGACCAAAACCCGATGCCTTACCACTTGGCGACGGCCCATTGAATTACCATTTTAATACATGAAAAGATTTTTTTCTATCCAAAAAATACAAATTTTTTATAAACATGGCGCTAGTTTTGAAAAATAAAAATATTATTTGAATGAGCTCGATTTCCATGGCTCTAGAAATTTCTGAGCTTTTTTGATCGCCAAACTCATTATTTCAGGATAGTCATAGAGTTTTTTGTTATTTTTGTGAGCAAATTCAATAAGGGGCTGCATAATTTTTCTTGCAGCACTTCCAAATGCTATTCCATCTGGGAGATTGTTTGAATTCAACAATTCATGAGTTTTTTCATTTGTTCCTCCTGCTAATTGAATTAATCCTGGTGGAAGATCTGAACCGATTTTTTCAAACAACTTAACAGCATCTCTACTTGTTGTAGGAGCAAGATCTCCAGACATTGGCCTTCCATCTAGTTGCCAAATAAGGGGAATATCTAGCTCATTAAGAATTTCATATCTTTCCCAAAGAGCTTTCAAAAGATCTTCGGGCTCTTGGGCTTTTTTGAAAGATTGATTTAATCCACAACTAATAGATATCTTGTCTAATTTTATTCCAGAACTTTGAAGGATACTTACAACTTTTGTGAAAGAATATAGGCGATTGATTTCTGTATGAATTTCTACTGCATTAGGCCTTATTTTTTTAATTGTTGATGCTAAATCATTTTTTGACAAATTATATTCATATTCACTAATTAGATTTAGAGGACAACTATTTAAACATCTTCCACATCCATAACATTTACTCTCTTTAATTCCGAAATTATCAATTGCAAAGGTGGGGCATACTTTTTCGCATGGTCTTGGACAACTAGGGGGACATTTTAAAGGATCAAATTTTGCTTTTCGAAAGTGGATATCATTACCATCACTAATACTTATCATTAATCCAGGTGAGTTTTTAAAGACTTTTTTTGCCCAATCGATTCCTTTTTTTGCTGCATAAACTATAGATTCTTCTGCTGCAACATCTATGTAGTCGACACCAGCAGCAGTATAAATTGCACATAAATCTTCTATGGCAACAATATCTTCATTACTGGCACCACAAATTAATTTAATCCATTTATCTTTTTTATTCTTGGTTTTAATCAAACAATTTAACTTTCAAATTCATCCAAAATATAATTACTTAATGGTTTCCATTCAAGTTTTCTTGAACCCCCCATTTCAACAACTATTGTTAGTTTATTATCGTTAGTGCAAATCTCTATTAAGCTCTCTAATTCAGATTGAGATAATACTTGACCTTCTAATAACCAAAGTAATTTATTTTTATCATTTTCATTAAATAACTCAGAAGCTTGTGGGATTACTTGTTGAACTTCCCCAAGCGCTCCGTTTCTTCCTACACTTTGATGACCAAGGTGAGCTGGTCTAACGCCATGCAATTTGAGCAAGAAAACCTCTGGATCTCCAAGCCCTCTTGCTGAAGTTATAAAAGTTTTAAAGCCTTTGGCCCTCATTCTCCTCAAAAGACGAGTTTCATAACCACCTTCAAGAGGAGCAAAGATTGCAAGACATTTGTTAGTTTTTAAATCGTTATGAAACTTTTTCCCTGTGAGAAGTAACGGCATAAAAATTCCCTTTTTTTATATTTTATTTCATTTTATGGTACTTGATGATGTACAATTATTAATCAGTGAATTTTTAAGCTCGCAAGCTAGCCGAGCCTCTAGAAAATTTCACATTTTTAGCGTTTCGTTAAAAAATTCAGGTGGGTTTATCCCAAGAGAAACTATCGATTTTTTCAGATAAGTCTCAACCTTATTAATTGTTTTTTTATTAACTTCACCTTAATAAATAAAGGTTTTAGGTAATTAAAAAATCATTACGAGCTAGCCTAATTTAGTCTTATGTCTATCGGAATTTTAGGAAAGAAATTGGGCATGTCCCAACTTTTCGACGATAAAGGTAATTCGGTACCAGTTACTCTTATTGAGGCTGGACCTTGCCGTGTCACTCAATTGAAAACAAGCGCTTTGGATGGTTATACTGCCGTTCAGATAGGTTATGGCTTGTCCAAAGAGAAGCATATAAGTAAACCTGAAAAGGGACATTTATTGAAATCAGGTGAAGAACTTCTAAAGCATTTGAAAGAATATAGAGTTGAAGAAACTGCATCTTACGAAATTGGAAATCAAATAACAGTAAAAAACTTTGAGGTTGGTCAAAAAGTTGATATCAGTGGCAAATCTATGGGTAGAGGTTTTGCTGGTTATCAGAAAAGACATGGTTTTAGCAGAGGTCCTATGAGTCATGGTTCAAAAAATCATAGAGCGCCTGGATCTACAGGAGCAGGAACAACTCCAGGCAGAATTTATCCTGGGAAAAGAATGGCAGGAAGATATGGAGGAAAACAGATAACTACTAAAGGTTTGTTAGTTCTAAAAATTGATGATCAGAAAAATTTGCTTGTAGTAAAGGGTTCTGTCCCAGGTAAGCCCGGCTCAATTGTAAACATTAAGCCAAACAATGTTGTAGGCAAAAAAGGAGGTGAAAATTCATGACAACTCTTGAAACTCTTAAGTGGGATGGTAAAAAATCAGGCAAAGTTACTCTTGATTTAGCAGTTGCTAAAGAAACTTCTTCGGCAGATTTAATCCATAGAGCAGTCCTTAGGCAGTTAGCAAATAAAAGACAAGGGACAGCATCAACTTTGACAAGATCCGAAGTGCGTGGGGGCGGTAGAAAGCCTTACAAACAGAAAGGTACAGGAAGAGCTCGTCAAGGATCAATAAGGACACCCTTAAGACCTGGCGGTGGAATTATTTTTGGGCCGAAGCCACGTTCTTACAATCTTGATATGAATCGGAAGGAACGAAGATTAGCTCTTAGAACAGCACTTATGTCTAGAATATCTGATATTAAGGCTGTTGAAGATTTTGGATCTACACTAAAGCAGCCTAAAACAAGAGATATTATCAATGGTCTTGCTCGATTAGGTATACAAAAAACTGAAAAAGTCTTGGTTATTCTTGATAGTCCATCCGATGTTATAAAAAAATCCATTAATAATATTGAAAAAGTAAAATTAATGGCTGCCGATCAATTAAATGTATTTGATATTCTCAATGCTAATAAATTAGTAATAGGTCAAACAGCAATAAATAGAATTCAGGAGGTTTATGCATCATGAGTAAATTATTAGATTCTCGTTTAGCCGATGTAATACGAAAGCCAGTTATTACTGAGAAAGCTACAAACGCACTAGATCTTAACCAATATACTTTTGAAGTAGATCATAGAGCTGCAAAGCCACAAATAAAGGCAGCTATAGAAGCCTTGTTCAATGTTAAAGTTATAGGAGTTAACACTATGAATCCTCCTAGGAGAACAAGAAGAGTCGGTAAGTTTTCCGGTAAACGTTCTCAGGTCAAGAAGGCAATTGTACGTCTTGCTGAAGGAGACAAAATCCAATTATTTCCAGAATCTTAAGGAGTTTTAATCATGGCAATTCGTAAATTTAAACCTTATACACCCGGTACTAGGCAGAGAGTAGTTACTGACTTTAGTGAAATAACAAGTTCAAAACCTGAGAGATCATTAATTGTTTCAAAACATAGAGTTAAAGGCAGGAATAATCGTGGAGTTATTACTTGTCGTCATCGTGGAGGCGGCCATAAAAGGCAGTATAGATTAGTCGATTTCAGGAGAGATAAAAGAAATATTAACGCTAAAGTTGCTGCTATCCATTACGATCCTCATAGAAATGCAAGACTTGCGCTTTTATTTTATGAAGATGGGGAGAAAAGATACATTATCGCTCCTGCTGGAGTGAAAGTTGGCCAAAATGTCATATCTGGGGAAAGTGTTCCAATTGAAGATGGAAATGCAATGCCACTGTCTGTTATGCCATTAGGATCCAGTGTTCATTGTGTTGAATTATATGCAGGAAGAGGCGCTCAGATGGTTAGATCTGCAGGAGCTAGTGCCCAAGTTATGGCTAAAGAGGGAGATTATGTTGCTTTAAAACTTCCATCTACTGAGGTAAGACTTGTTAGAAAAGAATGCTATGCCACTCTCGGAGAAGTTGGTAACTCAGAAATAAGAAATACTAGCTTGGGTAAAGCAGGAAGAAGAAGATGGCTAGGAAGAAGGCCTCAAGTTAGGGGTAGTGTGATGAACCCATGCGATCATCCACATGGAGGAGGAGAGGGAAAAGCTCCAATTGGTAGAGCAGGCCCAGTTACTCCATGGGGTAAACCAGCTCTTGGTTTAAAGACACGTAAAAAGAACAAACCAAGTAATAAATTAGTAGTTCGAAGACGTCGTCGCGTTTCTAAGAGGAGTAGAGGAGGAAGAGACTCTTGATTACTTCATTTATTATTTCAATTTCTATTACATAATCATGGGACGTTCACTAAAAAAAGGACCTTTTATAGCAGATAGCCTGCTCAAGAAGGTAGAAAAACAAAATACTGATAATGACAAGTCTGTTATCAAAACTTGGTCAAGATCTTCTACGATTTTACCTTTAATGATCGGTCACACAATCGCCGTACACAATGGCAAGACTCATATTCCCGTATTTATTACTGAACAAATGATTGGTCATAAACTCGGTGAATTTGCTCCTACACGCACTTACCGTGGTCATATAAGAGATAAGAAAGGAGCAAAATCATGACAAAAACACCTGAAACAACAAAAAAAGCCATTGCTCATGGGAATTATATTCGTGGATCAGCCTCTAAAGTGAGAAGAGTTTTGGATCAAATAAGAGGTAGGTCTTATAGAGATGCTCTGATTATGTTGGAATTTATGCCTTACAGATCTACAGACCCCATTACTAAGGTTTTAAGATCTGCGGTTGCCAATGCAGAACATAACCTCGGTATGGATCCATCTACCTTAGTGATTTCCTCTGCATGGGCTAATAGTGGTCCTGTAATGAAAAGGTATAGACCTAGAGCTCAAGGTAGAGCTTTTTCAATTAAAAAACAGACTTGCCACATCAGTATTTCTGTCGAATCTGCTCCTACTCAAATTAATACGGAGGTACAAAATTAATGGGACATAAAATACATCCTTCTGGATTAAGATTAGGAATTACACAAGAGCATCGTTCTAAATGGTTTGCTACTTCTAAAACATATCCAATTCTTCTCCAAGAAGATTTTAAAATTCGTACATTCATACAAAAAAAATATGGATCAGCGGGAATCAGCGATGTTTTAATAGCTAGAAAAGCTGACCAATTAGAACTTGAATTAAAAACAGCGAGACCAGGAGTTATAGTTGGCAGACAAGGAAGTGGTATTGAAGAACTAAGATCGGGAATTCAAAAAACCATAGGAGATAGGACAAGGCAAGTCAGAATCAATGTTGTTGAAGTTGAACGTGTAGACGCTGATGCTTTCTTATTGGCTGAATATATTGCGCAACAACTAGAAAAAAGAGTCGCATTTAGACGCACTATTAGAATGGCTTTACAAAGGGCTCAGAGGGCTGGAGTTTTAGGTCTTAAAATTCAAGTGGGGGGAAGGTTAAATGGTGCTGAAATAGCTAGAACTGAATGGACTAGAGAAGGTAGAGTACCTTTACACACTTTGAGAGCTGAAATTGACTATGCAACACGCGAAGCTAATACAACTTACGGTGTTCTAGGCATTAAAGTTTGGGTTTTTAAAGGTGAAGTTCTCCCTAAAGAAGAGCAAACTATCCCAGTGGGTGGAAGCCCCAAGAGGAAAGCAAGTAGAAGGCCTCAGCAATTTGAGGATCGTTCAAATGAGAATACATAGGAGGTAAAAAAATGCTTAGTCCAAAACGTACTAAATTCCGTAAACAACATAGAGGCAGAATGAGGGGGGTAGCCTCAAAAGGTAATACAATTTCATTCGGTCAATTTGCTCTGCAAGCTCAAGACTGTGGGTGGGTAACTGCACGTCAGATTGAAGCAAGTAGACGAGCTATGACAAGATATATCAAACGTGGAGGTCAAATCTGGATAAGAATATTTCCTGATAAACCTGTAACTATGAGACCTGCCGAAACTAGAATGGGCTCCGGTAAAGGTAATCCAGAGTTCTGGGTCGCAGTTGTAAAACCTGGAAGAATTCTTTTTGAAATGGGTGGTGAAGATATCACTGAGGAAATTGCAAAGGAAGCTATGCGTCTGGCTCAATATAAACTTCCTGTAAAAACTAAATTTATCTCCATTGATAAAAATCTAGAAGATTCATCTAAAGAAAATTCAAAAAATAGTAAAAAATCTGAAGAGGAGGTTAAACAATGAAAAACTCAGAAATTATTAAAGAATTTAAAAAATTAAATTCTGAACAAATTACTGAAAAGATTAATCAATTACGAAAAGATCTTTTTGATTTGAGATTCAAGCAAGCTACGAGACAGCTTAATGAAACCCACAAATTTAAAATCATTAAGAAACAAGTTGCGCAATTACTAACTCTCAGTAAGAGGCAATCTGCTTCTAAAACTACTCCTAATTAATTATTAATATGGCACTCAAAGAAAGAATTGGTACTGTTGTCAGCGACAAAATGGATAAAACAGTTGTTGTTGCAGTTATTAACAGATATCCACATCCCACTTATAAAAAAATTGTAAGTAGAACAACAAGATATAAGGCCCATGATCCTGAAAATACATGTGTTTTAGGTGATCGAGTTAAAATCAGAGAAACTAGACCGCTTAGCGCTCATAAAAGATGGGCAATAGAAGAGATTCTCAATAAAAAATTTCAGGATAAGGAGGTTAAAAAATGATTCAACAAGAAACCTATTTAACAGTTGCTGATAATAGCGGAGCGAAAAGACTACAATGTATTAGGGTTTTAGGTTCTAATAGAAGATATGCTCACGTTGGAGATGTAATTGTTGCAACTGTTAAGGATGCTCTTCCAAATATGGGAGTTAAGAAATCTGAGGTTGTGAAAGCCGTCATCGTTAGAACAAAAGCAACATTAAGAAGAAATACTGGTAATTCAATCAGATTTGATGATAACGCCGCAGTTTTGATTAATGAGGATAAGAATCCAAAAGGTACTAGAGTTTTTGGTCCTGTAGCTAGAGAACTGCGGGACAAAAATTACACAAAAATTGTTTCTCTTGCTCCGGAGGTGATTTAAATGTTGGATTCACTAAAACAAAAGAAGAACTTTCAAAGAATAAAAATGAGAATCAAAACTGGAGATTTAGTAAAAGTAATTAATGGAAAGGAAAAAGGTAAAACTGGAGAGGTTTTAAAAACTATCCCTCTTGAAAATAGAGTTGTGGTTAAAGGAATTAACCTTAGGACCAAACATGTAAAACCGACTCAGGAAGGCGAAACTGGAAGAATACTTACAGAAGAGGCATCTTTACATGCATCAAATGTAATGTTCTTCTCAAAGGAAAAAAATCTTACAAGTAAGATTGAATACTTTATTGATAAAGAGGGAGTTAAGAAGAGAAGACTGAAGAAAACTGGTGAAGTAATTGATTAATTTTTCATCAGAAACCAGATTTAAACTTTTTCTAATTTATCAATTCTGACAAAGACCAGAATTAACAAAAAATTATGACTCTAAAAAATCGCTACAAAGAATCAATTAGACCAAAACTTTTAAAGGAACTTGGTCTTAAAAATATTCATCAAGTACCTAAAGTTGTTAAAGTCAACGTTAATAGAGGTCTTGGAGAGGCTGCTTCAAACTCAAAAGCTTTAGAGGCTTCCTTAAATGAAATGGCAACAATTACAGGGCAAAAGGCCCTAGTAACTAGGGCCAAAAAAGCTATCGCGGGTTTCAAAATCCGTGAAGGTATGCCAATTGGTTGTACTGTAACTTTGAGAGGTGACAGGATGTATTCCTTTTTAGAGAGATTTATAAATCTAGCTTTACCAAGAATAAGAGACTTTAGAGGAGTCAATCCAAAAAGTTTTGATGGGAGAGGTAATTACACCGTTGGAGTAAAAGAGCAATTAATTTTTCCTGAAATCTCTTTTGATAAAATAGATTCAATAAGAGGTATGGATATAACTATTGTCACTAGCGCGAAATCAGATCAAGAGGGTAAAGCTCTCTTGCAAGAGTTAGGAATGCCTTTTAGTAAGAATTAAATTAAAACTATGTCAAATCACGATCCTATTTCAGATATGCTTACTCGAATTAGAAATGCGAGTCAAAAAAAGCATACGACCACAAAAATCCCAAGTTCAAAAATGTCCCTAAGTATTGCAAAAGTGCTTCAAAAAGAGGGATTCATTTCTGAAATTAATGAGGAAGGTGAAGGCTATAAATCACAAATAGTACTTGGTCTGAAATATAGTGGTAAGAATAGATTCCCTACTATTCGATCCATGCAAAGAGTTAGTAAACCTGGTTTGAGAATCTATAAAAATACTAGAGCATTACCAAAAGTTCTTGGAGGTCTCGGAGTCGCTATTATATCAACTTCCAAAGGTGTCATGAGTGATCGTGATGCTAGGAAGCAAGGTATTGGAGGAGAAGTCCTCTGCTATGTTTATTAAGGAGAATTAATCATGTCAAGAATCGGAAAAACACCAGTACTTATTCCAGATAAAGTTACAGTTGATTTTGATGGCTTAACAGTTACAGTTAAAGGCCCTAAGGGTGAGTTAAAACGTGAGATGCCTGAGGGAGTATGTTTTGATAAAAAAGATAATACTGTTGTCGTAAGCCCCACTACTACCAAAATTTTCTCAAGACAAAGACATGGTTTATGTAGAGCCTTAATTGCGAATATGGTTGAAGGGGTTAGTCAAGGTTTTTCAAAAAAACTAGAAATTGTAGGCGTTGGATCTAGAGCACAAGTAAAAGGTAAAAATCTAGTTGTTAGTGCAGGATATAGTCATCCTATAGAAATGATCCCCCCTGATGGTATAACATACAAAGTTGAGAGTAATACAAACGTTACCGTATCTGGAATTGATAAGGAAATTGTTGGCAATGAAGCAGCAAAAATCAGATCAATTAGACCACCAGAGCCATATAAAGGTAAAGGAATTAAATACCATGATGAGAGGATTCTCAGAAAAGCTGGTAAATCTGGCAAAAAATAATTCAAATTAAAAAAATGACCAAACTTTCCAGGAAATTACAAACTCAAAAAAGACATAGAAGATTAAGAAGATTCTTAATTGGTGATGCGGCGCGTCCAAGATTGTCTGTTTTTCGTTCTAATAACCACATTTACGCACAAGTTATAGATGATAGCGCTCAAACAACTATTTGCTCAGCTTCAACTGTTGACAAGGAACTAAGAGAAAAATCTGAGAAATTACCTTCTGATTGTAATTCTTCTTCCATTGTTGGAAACTTATTAGCAAAGAGAGCGATAAAAAAAGGTATTAAGCAAGTAATTTTTGACCGTGGAGGTAATCTATATCACGGTAGAGTTAAGGCACTTGCTGACGCTGCTCGTGAAGCTGGCCTAGAATTCTAACTTTTATTTTTTCATCATGACTGACACTCCTACAAAACAAAAAATTGAATCCAAGAATGATAACGTTCCTGGAGCCATGCCTGGCGAACAAAAAAAGAATAATCGTAATAATGATCGAAAAAGAAATAGAAGAGGCGATTCGAAAAATCTAGAGAGAGATTCAGATTGGCAAGAGAGAGTTGTTCAAATTCGACGCGTTTCTAAAACTGTTAAAGGTGGAAAAAAAATGAGTTTTAGAGCAATTGTTGTTGTAGGTAATGAGAAAGGTCAAGTTGGAGTTGGAGTTGGTAAAGCAGGGGATGTCATTGGTGCGGTAAGAAAGGGTGTTTCAGATGGTAAAAAGAATCTTGTTAAGGTTCCTTTAACTCCAAATAATTCAATACCGACTTTATCTAAAGGTCGAGACGGTGCTGCTAATGTCTTAATAAGACCTGCAGCTCCAGGTACAGGTGTAATTGCTGGTGGTTCTATAAGAACAGTTTTAGAATTAGCAGGCATAAAAAATGTCTTGGCGAAGAGATTGGGTAGTAAAACACCTTTGAATAACGCAAGAGCTGCAATGGTGGCTCTTTCTCAATTAAGAACACACAAATCTGCCTCAAGGGAGAGAGGCATCTCACTTGAACAGCTCTATTCTTAAAAATTATGACTTCAACATTAAATTCACTTAAATCAAACTCTGGCTCGAGAAAGAAAAAATTAAGGAAGGGTAGAGGTATTGCAGCCGGTCAGGGTGCTTCATGTGGTTTTGGAATGAGAGGACAAAAGTCACGTTCTGGAAGACCTACACGTCCAGGTTTTGAGGGAGGCCAAATGCCTTTATATAGAAGAGTTCCAAAATTAAAGCACTTTGAAATAATTAATCAAAAAAACTTTTCCATAATTAATTTAGAAAAACTAAATGATTACAAGGATAACGATACTGTTAACCTAGACTCACTAGTTAAGAAAGGATTGATTTTTAAACCAAAATTTCCTTTAAAAATCCTTGGTAATGGAAAAATTAATGTAAAGCTTAAGGTTCAAGCTCATGCATTCACTAAGGTTGCAAAACAAAAAATTGAGGAAGCAGGCGGATCCTGCGAGCTTATAAATAGTAAATAAATTTATTAAAATTTAGGTAAGCTTTAAAATGTTTGTCAACAAAAGTAGAAATCCTAGCGCTTCTGAAATACTTTCCCAATTATTTACAAATAAAGAGTTAAGGAGTAGAGCTTTAACAACTTTAGGGCTTCTCCTTTTAGTTAGGCTTGGTATCTATATTCCCATGCCAGGTATTGATAGGGTTGCTTTTAAAAGTTTTATAGATCAAGGGGGTCAATTAATAGGTTTTTTAGATATTTTCACTGGAGGTGGAATTTCAACCCTAGGAATTTTCGCATTAGGCATACTTCCTTTTATCAACGCATCAATTATTATTCAGCTACTCACAGCTTCGTTGCCTGTTCTTGAAGATTTACAAAAAAATGAAGGAGAAGCGGGAAGAAGAAAAATTGCTCAAATAACAAGATATGTTTCATTAGGATGGGGTTTTTTGCAAAGTATAATTTTTTCCTTAATTCTCAGACAATATGCTGTTCAGGGGATAAGTGAAACTACATTTGTCTTACAAACATCCATTGCGTTAGTTACTGGCTCAATGTTAGTTATGTGGTTTAGTGAAATTATTACGGAGAAAGGAATTGGTCAAGGCGCTTCACTGGTAATTTTTTTGAATATTGTTTCGACTTTACCAAAAGCTCTAAGTTCAACCATTGAAAAAGCTCAAACTGGCGATAGAGGTGATGTTTTAGGCATAGTAGTTTTACTTGGAGTATTTTTACTGACAATTATTGGGATCATTTTTGTCCAAGAGGGAGCAAGACGCATCCCTATTGTTAGTGCAAAAAGGCAAATAGGAAATTCAACACTACTTCCTACAAGGCAAAGTTATTTACCTTTGAAATTAAATGCAGGAGGAGTCATGCCTATTATATTTGCATCTGCTTTAATCTTTTTACCTATAACTATTGCTAATGTTACTGGCAATCCAGTCTTAATAAAGTTAGCGAGTAGTTTAAATCCAGGATCTTCTAATCCATGGCCCTATGCTCTTACATTCTTTTCCTTGATTTTGGGGTTCTCCTATTTTTATGCATCTCTTACTATTAATCCTGTTGATGTAGCTTCAAATTTAAAGAAAGGAGGAGTAGCAATTCCAGGAGTTAGACCAGGAACTAATACGGCAAATTATCTATCAGGTATACAAAATAGGTTGACATTACTAGGAGGATTATTTCTGGGTTCAGTAGCTATTATCCCCGCTGCAGTGGAGAGAGCTACAAATGTTCAGACTTTCCAAGGTTTAGGAGCAACTTCGTTACTAATTCTGGTGGGTGTTGCTATAGACACTGCTAAGCAAATTCAAACTTATGTTATTTCTCAAAGGTATGAGGGACTAATTAACAATTAATGAAGAAATATTTACTATTTTTAGGAGCGCCCGGCGCTGGGAAAGGGACTCAAGCGGAATTGCTCAGTCAAACTTATTCCTATTTACATCTCTCTACTGGTGAATTATTAAGAAAAGAAATCGAAATGAATACTGTTCTTGGTATCCAGGTAAAGGATATTATGAATCGAGGGGAACTTGTTAGTGATGAACTGGTATTAAAAATAGTAAGAAAAAATTTAGCTAAAGACAATAGAGGTTGGATTTTAGATGGATACCCAAGAAATTTGTCTCAAGTAAATTCATTGAATGAGGTCTTAAATGAAATAAATCAACCTTTGGAAGTGGTGTTTTATTTAGATATACCGGAAGAAGTGCTAATTAAGCGTTTGCTTTTAAGAGGGAGAAAAGATGATACGGAAGAGACAATTAGAACAAGAATTGACATTTATAAAAAAACTACGGAACCATTGATCCAATATTTTAAAGATCTCTCATTGTTAGAATATATTAATGCTGATAGAGATTTAAAAACCATTTCCTCTGATATCAAACTAAAAATGGCTTGACGATGATGTAGAATATAATATTAACGTTTTTATTTGTTAAACCCCTATGAAGGTCAGATCTTCAGTCAAAAAAATTAGTCCTGACGATCAGATCGTGAGGAGAAGAGGTAAAATCTATGTTATTAACAAGAAAAGACCTCGTAATAAACAGCGTCAGGGTTAAATTTAAACCCTTAAATTCAAACTTTTACTTATTCAAAACACGTGGCCAGGATTGCAGGAATTGACATACCTCGCGAAAAGCGAGTTGAAGTTGCACTAACATACGTTTATGGAATTGGTTTAACAAGATCAAAGCTAATTCTTGCTAGTACGGGTGTAAACCCAGATATTCGTGTCAAAGATCTTTCTGATTCTGATGTGCAGAAACTTAGAGTTGCTACAGAAGATTACACTTTAGAAGGAGATCTGAGGAGAAAAGAGGGAATGGCCTTAAAACGTCTACAAGATATAGGTTGTGTTAGGGGTAGAAGGCATAGAATGAGTCTTCCAGTAAGAGGACAAAGAACCAGAACTAATGCAAGAACCAGAAGAGGTTCAAGAAAAACAGTTGCTGGGAGAAAAAAATAATTAATTAAACTTATTTACAAATTCCAATATTAAATTAAAAATTATGGCAACTACAGCAAAAAAAACTGGTTCAAAGAAATCTAAACGTAATGTACCTAATGGTGTCGTACATATTCAAAGCACATTTAATAACACTATAGTTTCAATTTCTGATACTTCTGGTCATGTAATATCTTGGTCTTCTGCAGGAGCTAGTGGATTTAAAGGGGCTAGGAAAGGCACCCCATTTGCAGCACAAACTGCAGCTGAAGCTGCAGCTAGGAGAGCGCTTGATCAAGGCATGAGACAAATCGAAGTATTAGTTAGAGGCCCAGGTTCAGGTAGGGAAACGGCCATAAGAGCTTTACAAGTCGCCGGTTTAGAAATAACTCTAATAAGAGATGTTACTCCATTACCTCATAATGGATGTAGAAGACCTAAACGAAGACGCGTTTAAGTCTGATCCATTCTCAAACCCCCCCAAAAAAAACTTTTAACCTCATTTTTTTCCGTGTTGCAATACCAGATTGAAAGAATCGACCATCAAATAGCAGATGATCGCTCCCAAGCAGGAACTTTTTTAATTGGCCCTTTAGAAAGGGGGCAAGCCACAACTTTGGGTAATTCACTTAGAAGAGTCCTTATGGGAGGACTCGAAGGAAGTGCAGTTACTGCAGTGAGAATAGCAGGCATTAACCATGAATATGCAACTATTCCAGGAGTTAGAGAAGACGTTTTAGATATTCTTCTCAACTGTAAGCAACTATCAATTAATAGTACTAATCCAGAGCTCGAAATCGGCAGGTTAGTAGTAAGCGGACCAATGAAGGTTAAGGCTAATGATATTCAGTTCTCTTCTCAAGTTGAAATTGTTGATGGCGAAAAACCAATAGCAACTATTCAGGAGGGTCATAACTTAGAGTTGGAAATTCATGTGGAAAGAGGTGTTGGATATCGACCAGTAGATCGTAAAAATGATGAGACAACGGCTATTGATCTATTGCAAATAGATGCTGTATTCATGCCAGTAAAGAGAGTTAATTTTACAATTGATGAAACTGCTGTAGCAGAGGGAGGAACAGGGAGAGAAAGATTAAAAATGGAAGTAGTAACTGATGGCTCTACTAGTCCTGATGATGCTATTGCGGAAGCAGCTAACAGGTTAATAGAACTTTTTCAACCCCTCGCAACTGTTACAATGGTAGAAGAGATACCTGAAGAACCTGAACCATCTCCTGAAGCTCAAATTCCTCTAGAAGAACTAAACTTGTCCGTTAGAGCATATAATTGTTTGAAAAGGGCTCAAGTTAATTCAGTTTCTGATTTAATGGGTTTTAGTTATGAAGATCTTCTTGAAATTAAGAACTTTGGCTCTAAATCTGCAGACGAAGTTATTGAAGCACTCGAGCGCATCGGTATTTCTATCCCTCAAAGTAGAACTTCTGTTTAACAATTTTTTAATATTATGAGACACCAACTTAGAATTCCATTATTAAGTAAACCTGCTGACCAAAGGAAAGCACTTCTAAGAGGTTTAACTACACAACTAATTAAAGAAGGCAGAGTAACGACAACAAAAGCAAGAGCAAAAGCTTTAAGAAACGAAGCCGAAAGGATGATTTCGCTTGCCAAGGAAGGTAGTTTGGCGTCTAGGAGAAGGGCTATTGGATATATTTATGATAAGAAATTAGTTCATTCATTATTTGAAAAAGCAAATGAAAGATATGGAGATAGAAAAGGTGGTTACACACGCATAGTCAGAACCGTTTCTAGAAAAGGTGATAACGCTCAGATGGCCATTATCGAGCTTGTTTAAGTTAATTAATAAGGGGGTTTTTACTAAAAAATAACTTTTGAAAAGGGTAGCTTTATTAGTCCAATATGATGGATCTCATTATTCAGGTTGGCAAAAACAAAAAAATGCAACTACTGTTCAAGAAATTTTAGAAAAAGCTCTCTTAAAGATTACAAACAATACAGTAAACACTTTTGCAGCAGGTAGGACTGATGCTGGGGTTCATGCATCAGGTCAAGTAGTACACTTTGATATTGATTGTGTTATTCCAGGAAATAGTTATTCTGATGTCTTAAATAGTCTTTTACCCTCAACAATTAGGATCTTGGAATCAGTTGAGGTGAAAGATAGTTGGCATGCATGCTATTCAGCAATGTATAGACATTATCGATATGTCATTAATAACAGTAAATTCCCTAACTTGTTCATTAATAATTGGTCATGGCATAGATATCAAAAAGTATTAGATGAAGTTTTAATGTTAAATGCTTCCAAGACAATGGAAGGAGAACATGATTTTTTTGCTTTTCAGAAAAGTGGTAGTAATAGAAAAAACTCTGTTACAAAAATAAAAAATATAGATATTCAAAGAGTAGAAGATTTGATTTTTGTTGATATTAAAGCTACTGGTTTTCTATATGGAATGGTACGTTTAATTATTGGTCAACTAGTTTTAGTTGGAGAGAAAAAAATATCGCCAGAAATTTTTACAGATAGATGGGTAAACAAAAATAAAAATGATGTTAAAGAATCTGCTCCAGCTAAGGGCTTATGTTTTGTAAATGCTGTTTATGAAGAAAATGTTTTTAAAAAGATTAATAACAATGATTTTTTCCCTGTATTTTTAATTAAGGGTTTTTCTTAAGTAAAGTTTAATTAAGCGAATTTTTTGTGTAAATCATTCAAAGCTGTTGTTTAATATTCCTCCAATAATGTAGAATTTAGAACTAACTTTAAATTTATTTGCATAAATTTGGTAAATGAATAAAACAATTACTCCATCAATAGAAACCATTGAAAGAAATTGGTTCTTAGTTGACGCAAAAAATAAGACACTTGGTAGACTCGCTACAGAAATTGCAACTGTATTAAGAGGTAAAAATAAACCAACATTTACACCTCATCTAGATACTGGAGATTTTGTCATTGTAGTAAATGCAGAAAAAGTTGAGGTAACAGGTAAAAAAGCATCACAAAAGTTTTATAGGAGACATTCTGGAAGACCAGGAGGAATGAAAATTGAAAAATTTGAGTCTCTACAAGAAAGAATTCCTGAAAGAATCATCGAGCAAGCTGTTAAGGGTATGCTGCCGCATAACTCTTTAGGGAGACAGCAATTTAAAAAATTAAAAGTTTATAAAGGTGCTGATCATCCTCATGCTGCTCAGAATCCTGTATTATTAAATAGTTAATTTATAAAAAATGAATAGTCAAATAAAAAACAAAGCTGTGTATTGGGGAACTGGAAGAAGAAAAACTTCAGTAGCTAGAGTTCGCTTGATTCCAGGGAATGGACAAATTAAAATTAATGGTCGTTCTGGGGACGATTACTTAAACTTCAATCCTCTTCATTTAAATTCAATAAAAGCACCTTTGCAAACATTAGGCCTTGAAAATTCTTATGATATTTTGGTAAATGTTTTTGGTGGTGGATTGACAGGTCAAGCAGACGCTATTAAGCAAGGGGCAGCACGAGCACTTTGTGAATTATCTCCTGACAATAGGAAGCCGCTTAAAACTGAAGGTCATCTCAGTAGAGATCCTAGAGCTAAGGAAAGAAGAAAATACGGTCTTAAAAAAGCTAGAAAAGCTCCACAATTCTCTAAACGTTAAAAGATTTTAATTATGCCAAAATCAGAAATTCACCCAAAATGGTATCCAGATGCAAAAGTTATTTGTAATGGAGAAGTTGTTATGACTACTGGTTCAACTCAGCCTGAACTACATGTTGATGTATGGAGTGGCAATCATCCTTTCTTTACAGGAACTCAAAAAATACTTGATACTGAAGGAAGAGTGGATAGGTTTATGAAAAAATATGGCATGGGTTCAGCTAATTCAGATTCATCTTCATCAAAAGAGCAAAAAGAAGAAAAAGATTCTAATAAATAGAATTTTCAAAAATTAAGCACAATTTCAATTGGAATACTCAATATTAATTACAAGGTTGAAAACTGCTGCAGAAAGTTTTGAAAATTTGGAAGTACAATTGGCAGATCCTGATATAGCTAATAATCCTAAAAAATTAGAATCAATAGCAAGAGAAAGGTCAAAGTTGGAGCCTTTAGTGATGGACTTTAACAAATTAATTGATACTGATAAGGAAATTGAAGATTCAAAAAATTTACTGAAAGAGAATCGAAATGATAAAGAGATGGAAGCATTAATTAATGAAGAGATAGCTAAACTTGAGGAATGTAAGAACGAACTTATTCAAAAAATTACAATCGCTTTATTACCAAAAGATCCAAGAGATGAGAGAAGTGTAATGTTAGAAATCAGAGCCGGTGCCGGAGGTAACGAGGCTTGTATATGGGCGGGTGATCTAGCAAGAATGTATGAAAGATATGGACAAAAAATTGGATGGTCCGTAAAACCCATTAGTGCTTCCGAGTCAGATATGGGAGGATTCAAAGAGTTAGTTATATCCGTTAAGGGAGATTCTGTATATAGTCAACTTAAATTTGAGGCTGGTGTACATAGAGTTCAAAGAGTTCCAGCTACTGAATCCCAAGGTAGAGTTCACACCTCTACTGCTACAGTTGCAGTCATGCCCGAGGCTGATCCTGTTGAGGTTAAAATTGATCCAACAGATTTAGAGGTTGGGACAGCAAGATCAGGAGGTGCAGGGGGACAGAATGTTAATAAGGTAGAAACTGCTATTGACCTTCTCCATAAGCCAACAGGAATAAGAGTTTTTTGTACTCAAGAGAGATCACAATTGCAAAATCGTGAACGAGCAATGGAAATTTTAAGAGCCAAATTATATGAAATTCAATTAAAAGAAGCTAATGCCAAAGAGAGATCACAAAGGCTTTCGCAGGTTGGAACAGGCGATAGGAGCGAAAAAATTAGAACATATAATTTTAAAGATAACAGGACAACTGATCATAGATTGGGCTCAAATTTTTCTCTTGAGCCAATTCTCGCTGGTCAATTGGATGAGGTAATTGACGCATGTATAGCACAAGAACAAAAGAGAATGATGGAAGATTTTAATAATGAAGCGAACTAATTTTTTATTTTTAGATAGCAACTCCTATTACGTATTTACTCCATTCTTTATGCTTACCAGAGTCAATTTGTCTTGTAGCTTCAAAATTTAGATTACTTAGTGGACGGTAAGGCTTTCTTTTTAAAGGCATATTTGCCTCTTCAGGGGTACGGTTGCCTTTTTGTACATTACATCTAAGACATGCTGTAGTAACATTTTCCCAGTTATCAGTTCCACCTCTACTTCTAGGTAAAACATGATCTATTGATAAATCACTTCCTCTATAGTTACAGTATTGGCAAGCATTATTATCTCTTAGAAGAATATTTTTTCTTGTTAAAGAAACCTCTCTAAAGGGCACCTTAACGTAGTAACGAAGTCTTATAACTGTAGGCAATTTTCTGCCGCAATGTATTGAATATGATTTATCTTCCTCCAAGCTTTCTGCTTTACCTTTGATCATCAAAATAACAGCTCTTCGCCATGAAGTGATGTTTAAAGGTTCATAAGATGCATTTAGAACTAGAGTCTGGCCCATGCCAAAATACAATTTACATGTCATGCTAACTGTATATTTCAATAAGCGCATATAATCGCGTAAAATTAATGCAAATTAAGCAAACAAATCAGATATTTAATTTTGAGAAATATCCAATTTTAGAAAAAGATATAGATCCAAAACAAAGAGCATGGATTGAAATTAGAGGTAAAGCAATAGCAACGAATGTGAGGTATTTAAAATCATTATTAAGTAAAAATTGTCAATTTATGGCAGTTGTTAAAGCTGATGGATATGGACATGATGCAAAATTAGTATCTGAATATGCCATTGAAGGTGGAGCTTCGCAATTAGGAGTTGCCACCTTGAAAGAAGGGATTAAGCTTCGTTCTTCTGGAGTTAAAACCCCAATTCTTATTTTGGGAAATCTATATACGAAAAAGGATTTAATAATAGCTTTTAAAAATGATCTTATGCCAACTATAAGTGATCTTAGAGAATGTTTAATTTGCAATAATATTGGTAAGCAGTTTGGGTTGAAATTTTCTTTACATCTTAAGGTTGATACTGGAATGTCAAGATTAGGATTTGAATCTTATAAGTTTATTCAGGAATTTGAAAAAATAAAATCTTTTGAAAACATTTCAATTGAAGGTATATATAGTCATTTATCATCTGCAGATGAAGAAAACTCATTAGATTCTAAAAGTAGTACTCAATTACAAAGACTTAAGTTTAAGGAGATATTAAAGCAAATTAACGTTGATAGTAATCACAACATCAAGATTCACTTAGCAAATTCTGCGGGCATGCTTCTCAATAAAGATTTTCATTTTAATATGGTAAGAGTTGGACTTTCTATGTATGGATATAGTCCTCTATCAAAAATAGATAAAAATTTAGTTCTTAAACCAGCTTTATTTTTGAAGGTTAAAGTAGCTTTTATAAGAGTTATTGATCAAGGTGTAGGAGTCAGTTACGGAGGAAAATTTGTAAGTAGTAGAAAAACGAAGTTGGCTGTATTAAGTATTGGTTATGCAGATGGAGTCCTAAGAAATCTCTCAGGTAAGATAAAAGTCATATTTAAAAATAAACTTTATCCCCAAGTAGGATCTATAACTATGGATCAAATGATGGTGGATATTACAGGTTCAGATGAAATTAAAGTTGGTAGTACTATGGTATTACTAGGATCCGAAGGAGATAAAACAATTTCTCCGATTGATTGGGCAAGGGAATCTAATACTATTCCTTGGGAAATTCTTTGTTCTTTTAAAAATAGATTGCCGAGAGTTAAAGTTGATTAGACATTTCGATTAAATAAATAATTTTGAATGTTTGCAAAAAAATTGATAATGTATAAGAGCTGGAGAGGTGGCTGAGTGGTTGAAAGCGGCTCCCTGCTAAGGAGTTACAGGAGGTAACTTTTGTCGAGGGTTCGAATCCCTCCCTCTCCGTCCAAATCTATTGCCTGAGATTATCAGGAAATGAAAAATTGACATTAGCAAGGGGCCATTGTTAATTCCTTAAGCCTATGGCTGGCTCACAATGCCATAATTCACCAAATAATGTTGTGAGGAAAGATTACGTTTGCTGAATATGAGTCTTAATTGTTGATAATTTAATAATTTAAAAGAAATAGAGGTATTTTTTATTTATATCAAAGATTATTATTCGTCCAAAAAATGGAAGATGGCTTTACGGAGTTTTCAAAGGGCTTTAATTATCTGGAATTGGTAAAACAAATGGTTGGCGACTTGTTTTTTTAATTGCTTGTTGTTTTAGTTTTGGTATACCAGTGCTGATTTTTTTCGCTTCGGCGATAATATTGCCACAAGAAAAAAATAAAATTTATCAATTTCCTTTAAATATTATTATTATGAGGAATGTTGTGAGAAAAAATAAAAATTTTTAATTTATTGTCTAATGTTGCCTATGGTTGTTAATGTTGCCAAAAATTTCTTGACCGATTTCCTGCCTCTTCGTAATAAATTAAGAAAATTTTTTTATTAATATTTGTTTTAAAACAATTCAAGATTAATATCTTTAAGGTCATAAATAGAGTTTAATATCAAGTCAGCGCCTGCTTTTCTAAGATTTGTTTCGTAAGAATTACGTTCTTTTAATCGAGAATTTAAATGTAAATGAGGGGGAGCTATTCCTATACTTATGAATTTTTGAGATGGAATTTCCTTTCTAGCGTTTATTACTGTATTTATATCTGCAATAGTATCTCCTACATACGCGATGGGAATATTTGACTTACCAAGTTTATCTCCAATAAGCTTTTTTGATAAGTTAATAAAACCTTTAGGATCAGGCTTATCAGGGGCATCTCCCATAGATATTAATGGTGCTGATTTTAGTCCAAGTCTTTTTTCTAAAACAAATTTTGCAGAAGCAGACTCTGCACCACTAACAAAACCCCAGATTATCCCATTTCTTTGAATTAAATTAAAAAACTTTTTATCAACTAATAACTCCTCATTTCTTATATATCCAAACCAATATTTACTATCTTTATTTGGATCTCCACCAAAGTAAAACTCTTCAAAACATTTTACTATTGCCTCTCTTGGAGGAATCTTAAGGTTTAAGTTCTCTTTTTTTATATATCTTTTTATAAGTTCTAAACTTAAATCCCAGTCATTATTCCAAATTCCTTCATTTTTTGCATTATCAATATCTATATAACTTGGCTCCCATCCCGAAAATTTGTAAACTGTTTTTTTTAATGAAAGTCTGTAACTGTTTTCTACGCTGCGGATTACCCCATCTATATCAAATAAAATTAAACCACTAATTTTCAATTAATTTTCTTAATTCTTATTTTAAAAGATTAGTATTGTTATAAAGAAAAAGCAAAGAAAATATTTTATTTATTCAAAATGGATTATTTATATTTAATTTTGTAAATATCCTCTGGGAGTGAGAAATATTTCATCAACTAAGGTTGTTTGAGAATTTCCAATAATAATGATTGATAACATATCAATCTCTTTAAAAGGAATGGTGTTTAAAGTAAAAAATTTTTTGGATTGATTTTCTCTCCCTACTTGTCTAGCTATTAAAATTGGAGTATCCCCATGCCTAGATTGTAAACATATATCTATAACACTTTTTAACTGCCAATTTCTTTCAATGGATTGAGGATTAAATAAAGCTATGACAAAGTCACCCACAAGAGCTCCTTCAATTCTTTTTTCTATTAAAGACCATGGAGTTAATTTATCGCTTAAGCTTATTGAACAAAAATCATTCATTAATGGTGCACCACTAATCGCAGCCGCTAATTGAACACTACTTATACCTGGATGTACTTCAAAGTAAGGTCTATATTCTTTTTGGGTTTTTTGAAGTAATTCTAAAAGTAAACCAGCCATGCCATAAAATCCAGATTCACCTGAAGAAATTAAAGCCACTTTTATTCCTTCCTCGGCTAGTTTGATTGCTTTAATGCATCTCTGTTTTTCTTCAGTAAGTTTACTTTCAATTGAAACTTGGTCACTTCTTTTTAAGGGCTTAATTAAATCTAAATACATTTTGTATCCGATCCAAACAGCACACCTTGAAAGTGCTTTTTTTGCATTACTGGTTAGGAAGGAGATATCACCAGGCCCACTTCCAATAATATGTATTTCGCCATGGGTTGGATTATATTGATTTTTTGATTCTGCTACAGCGATAGTTACTGCCCCAGATTGATTTTTAAAAATTTTTTTTTCTTCTAATAATTTTGATTCTTCTCCTGCTGCGAGTATGCAAGAGGCTTCTGCTACGGAAGGTGTGCCAATTTCCTTTTGCACGACATTTGATGGATTTGGAACAATTATTGTTGAAAGTTCTTCTTTACTAAAAAACTTTATAGGCAAGTTTTTTTCTTTAGAAAGTTCTAAAATTCCCTGCTCATCATTTTTAATATCAATAGTTGCAAATCCCGCAATCGATTGA
>CACAQP010000002.1 GCA_902534685.1 uncultured Prochlorococcus sp. | reverse complement strand
TTTTCCCAAATTTCGGGGGCTTATGTAAATCTAATATTTCAGCAAGGCACATTATCCAATAAGTATCTTTTTTTAAATTAAGACGTTCGCAAATATGGGAGGGAGCTGATTTAAAACAGCCAAATTCTGTAGATATATTAAAGTTCATGATTTGAGTTTCAAGTTCCAGACTTAACAGTTCTATTTCTTGCTCAGATAGGGGTGCCCCAAAAGAATATGATTCAATTAAAAGTTGATAATTCATAAAAGATTTTTTTCAAGAAATCCAGCGAGTGATTTTTGTTCCCGTATAAATATGACCTGAAGCTTCAACTATTGGTTTTGTTGCAGGATTAATAAAAATATCGTATAAAACATTTTCTGGTCCTTGAAAAATTACAGTTGCCCTTTGAGGATCATCTAATGATTTACCAATATAAAATGTTTTAACTCCCATCTCTTTAAACATCGTCTGCTGTTCTTTTGCATTCATATATGATTCGTACTCCTCATAGTTATTACTTAGTTGAAAATCTAAAATAGTCGTTTCTATAGTCATAAGAATAATTAAAGTTTTTTAATTCTAGATCTTTATCAAAATAATTAATATAAAAAAATAAGTTTTTTTTTAAGCAAAGTGTTAACTAATTTTCATTTATGAGTTATAAATCAACTATAAAAATTGATTTTAATTTTGGACTCAAAAATTTCTCAGAGAGAACAATGGACTAGTAAGCTAGGATTCATTCTCGCCGCTGCTGGTAGTGCAGTAGGTCTAGGCAACCTTTGGGGTTTTGCTTACAGAGCATCTCAAGGTGGAGGTGCGGCTTTTGTACTTTTATATATACTGATCGTTTTAATTGTATGTCTTCCGGTATTTGTTGCTGAAATGGCTCTAGGGAGAAACGCAATGGCAAGCACATTGCTTGCTCCTGTTAAGCTGGCTGGGAGAAATTGGTATCCATTAGGAATTCTTTTCTTCATAGCTCCACTAGGAATAGCATCATATTATTCAGTGATAATGGGATGGACTGCAGATACCTTGTTCCATTCTTTATTTTTTGGATTACCGAAAAATTTAACTGAAGCAGAAACCTTCTTTGGTTCGATTAGTAGTGGCAGCAGTGTTTTGTTGGGCCACCTATTAAGTCTTGTACTTACAGCAATCATAGTTTCATCAGGTATAAAAAAAGGTATAGAAAAGGTTACTAAATATTTCATGCCAATACTATTCATAATTATTGTTATTCTTGCTATTTGGGCTACTTCACTTTCAGGTGCATGGGAAGGATATAAAACATTTCTACTTAAGTTTGATTTTAATGAATTAAGAAATCCTCAAACAATAAGAAACGCATTTACACAAGCATTCTTTTCATTAAGCTTAGGGATTGGAATTATGGTTACCTACGCATCCTATTTAAATAAAAAAAGTAATCTTCCAAAACTAAGTGTTGGAGTTGCATCATTAGATACTTTGGTTGGGCTGATGGCTGGATTTATAACTTTTCCAATAGTATTAACATTCGGGTTAAGTGATGCTATCTCTGAATCCACTGTTGGTGCTTTATTCATCTCAATTCCAACAGGTCTAGGTTCATATGGTGCAGCAGGAAGAATTGTGGCTGTTGCATTTTTTTCACTAGCTTATATTGCAGCCATAACTTCATCTGTTTCATTATTAGAGGTTCCAGTTTCCTCTTTAATGGATAAATTTGGCTTTAAAAGAGAAAAATCGGTTTGGTTGATAACGCTATTCTTGTTCTTAGCAGGCATCCCTTCTGCATTAAATTTAAATATTCTTGGAACAGTTGATTCGATTTTTGGAGGGGTATTACTAATATTTGGTGGATTCTTGGTTACTTTCTTCATGGGATGGGTAGTCCCTAGAAAATTTAATGAAGAACTTAGTGATTCAAAAGTTGGGATCAAAACGACACGTTATTTAAAATTCATGACAAGATGGGTTGCGCCCCCAATTATTGGTTTTGGACTATTTATAAGTTTGTTTGATTTGCTGAAAGGCTGGGTAAGTTAGACAACATTTTACTGCGGAACCTTTTTTTAAGTAAATATTAAATTTTAACTTCTATTGAATCTCAAAAGTAACGACAGAAAACATCCCTAAAAAAAAAATATATAAGATATATCTAGATGTTGAATTTAAAGAAATTACAACGCACTCAACAATAGATTACTAATTTAATGTCAACCAATTCCAATTCATTAAAAGAAAAGCTTACGGAAAATTTTTCTGAATTTTCTCAACTTTCTGACTATTCTTTTATGAATTATCTCAAAGCAGATCCTCAATCAACAAAAGATGGAAATGATCATAAGCCGCGTTCGGTATATTCAGGCCATTACGTACCAATTCTCCCAACTGCTATTCCAGACCCAGAATATATCTCCCATAGCAAGAAACTTTTTAAAGAACTAGGGCTAAGCTCAGATCTTACTAGAGACAATAATTTTTGTCGTTTTTTCTCAGGTGATATTTCTGTTGCTGATTATCCAATGAGTCCTGTTGGTTGGGCGACAGGTTATGCATTATCAATTTACGGTACTGAATATACCCAGCAATGTCCCTTTGGCACTGGCAATGGTTATGGCGATGGCAGAGCAATTTCTGTTTTTGAAGGCATATTCAATGGGGAAAGAATGGAAATGCAACTTAAAGGAGGAGGTCCAACTCCCTACTGTCGTGGAGCGGATGGTAGAGCTGTCTTAAGGTCTAGCGTACGAGAATTTCTTGCGCAGGAATTAATGGATGCCTTGGGAATACCTACCTCAAGATCTTTAACACTTTATGTCTCACGTTCAGAAATAGTTAGAAGACCATGGTATTCCAAAGGGTCCAGGTATTTTGAACCTGACATCATGATTGATAATCAAGCAGCAATTACAACGAGAGTCGCTCCATCTTTTTTACGTGTAGGCCAGATTGAACTTTTTGCAAGACGCGTTCGCAATAATGCGCATGATGAGGCCCTCAGTGAACTAAAGATGATAGTTCAACACCTTATAGATAGAAACTATAAAGATGAAATTGAATATGAAATTTCATTTGAAAGCAAAATAATAAAACTGGCTTCTTTATATAGATCGAGACTAATATCTCTTGTAGCTAACTGGATGCGAGTTGGTTATTGCCAGGGTAACTTCAATAGTGATAATTGCGCTGCTGGAGGTAATACCTTGGATTATGGCCCCTTTGGATTCTGTGAATTATTTGACCCAAGATTTCAACCATGGACAGGTGGAGGTGAACATTTCTCATTTTTCAACCAACCTTATGCTGCGGCAATAAACTTTAAAACATTCTGTTCTTCTCTTAGCCCCTTACTTTCAGAAAGCAAACAAGCTCAAGAAAAGTTAGATCAAATCGACAAGGAATTTTCAGAATTGATGAACAAAGACTTGAAGAAAATGTGGGCGAGCAAACTTGGTTTAGATAATTACAACGGAGCTCTTATTAATGAATTGTTTAATCTTATGCTCATTTCAAAAGCAGACTATACAATTTTTTTCCGTAAACTTTCTGACATACCTGATAACTTAGATTCTTTAAAAGACAGTTTTTATTTACCAATTAATGATGAGCTCAAGAATAGATGGGAAGTCTGGCTTAAAAACTGGCAATCAATCTTAAAGAATGAGGTAGATTTTAAAACAAAATCAGCATCAATGAAATCTCTTAACCCGGTTTATACATGGCGAGAATGGATGATAGTTCCCGCATATGAAGAGGCCGAAACAGGAAATTACACAAAAATAAAGGAGTTACAGGATGTTTTTAACAATCCATATATAGAACAAGCCCCAGAAATAGATCAAAAATATAATCGTTTAAGGCCAAGCCAATATTTTAACTACGGAGGCATATCTCATTACAGCTGTTCTTCATAAAAGTTGAATCCTCAAAATGCAGATTGAAAAACTTTGAAAAAATCTTATTTATTTATTGCTGTAGGCATTCCAACTACTGATATAACTCCCACATGGAGTAAAGCTGGCTTCTTTCCTACATTTTTGACATAGTGGGCGCCCCCATTATTACTCTCTATAAATGCATCACCTGCTTTAAAGAAATTAATTTCTTCACCCCTCACATGCTTTAATCTTCCTCTTGTGACATGAATCAACATTGGAGAAGGATGCGTATGAATTGGAGTTTTCAAGCCAACAGGAATCATTACCTTTAAAAGTCTTAATTCAGGCTTACCCTCGAGATAATTAAAATTTTTACCACTTAGTCCTCTGGAACTTTGAATAAGGGGTATAACTTCAATCTTTTCTTCAGCAAAAGAAATTTGTATTAATCCTAAAGTCCCAATAAAAAGATATATGAATGCAATAATTTTTTTTAATTTCATTAGGTATTTTTTTACATTTATAATAACTAGTTTAAAAATAATAAATTTATTTATTTTTTATATAATTTTTCTAATTGATTAATTTCCTCTCTTAAATCCTTACCTCTCTTATTCAATTGATTATTTTTATTTATTATTGGGATAATCCACCAAGCTTGAAGACCTAAAAAGATAAATACTAGAATCAATAATTCAAAAGTACCAGGCTGCATTTGATAAATAAACCATCATTTTTAATAACATTATTCTAAAAGTTATAAAACATTCATGAGATATTCAATATTTTTAGGCTGCATCTAATTTAATATTAAGTTCAATACCCCTTGAAATGATTGTTTCTTTAATTTCAATAAGTTTGGATATTATCCTTTGTTTCTCGTAGTCACTTTTATAGATATCCTCTACAACTTCCTGCATTGCAAGTGTTACTTTTTGTAGTTTGATTTCTAAATCTTCCCTGTAATTCATGAGCTTAGATAAATTATCTTTTCTATTAAAAAACAAAATAATTATAAGTAAATAAGTACTTAACCTTAAAAGGATTGACAGCGAAACAATAAGAATATAATTTATAGTACAAATGTATTAAAGCCAACTGAACTTTAAAGGAAATCATGGAGCCTAAGTACTCATTCGGATGCAGCACTAGCAGACCAAGCGGATGCCTACTAAATCCTGAAGGTAGCAGAATGATCTTTTTCGAAGAATGCAAAAATTCCCCTAAACCTAATCTAAAAATTCATACTCATCTTTTTTATGCAAATCACCTTGGGGAACCTGAAGGGTACAAATCCTCAAAAAAACTTAACATAGATGCAGCTTGGGAAAAGTGGAACGAGCTTCACCAAAAAGGCTGGACGGAGGTCTATTACCATTACGGATGAGGATTCCCCATCAAGAAAGTACTCAAGAAAATCAACTATTTAACTTTATATGTAATGAAAATGCTACATAAATGTAGCAAATGTCTTGAAAATAACTTATAATTGACCTATTACTTTACATTTGTTAATAGTAGTGTTACATTAGTTAACAATTACACAACTTCAATGGCAAATTCAAACGTTACTACTGAATCAGGTGGCAGACAGAATATGTTTCCTACTGAGACACGTCCTTACATAGATGAGTCTGTTTCTTACGACAGCTATCCACAAAATGCAGAAAAAGTTAATGGTCGTTGGGCGATGATTGGGCTTGTTGCACTAGTAGGTGCTTACGTTTCAACCGGACAAATTATTCCTGGCATTTTTTAATGAGTCCACTCTCAGGTTTTTTAGCCGTAGTTGTATTCTTTACAGCCATTCTAGTTGCTTATCTAACCAAGCAATTTCAAAACGAAAATTTAAACTATTCATCTTCTAATCAAATGAAAAACACAAATACAAAAATCAAAACAATCGAGAAAGAGAAAGTTGTTGCTGAAACACTTAACGGTAGATTCGCAATGCTTGGATTAATTGCTGCTCTTGGAGCATATCTAACAACAGGCCAAATAATTCCTGGCTTCGTTTAAACTACACTATTTATTAACTTTAAACCCAGATAAAATGGAAAATTCAAAACCAACTTATTGGCAAAATGCCGAGAGAACCAATGGAAGAATGGCAATGATGGGCTTATTTGCATTAGTTGTAAATTACGGCTTATTCGGCTGGATTATCCCAGGAATCTTTTAAAATGAATTTAGGTTTACTTTTTCTTAAAGTAAATACTTTAGGAGTAATAACCCTTTCAGAACTTGATTGGATAACTAACCATCAATCCGAATTTTCAAGGTTAGATATGTCTTTAGTTATCAAAATTGGCCGTCTTATGGATTCTGGCAAATTAGAAATCGATAATAGATTACCTGTTTAATTTTAAGAATTTATCGTCATGAGTGTTTGTCAATAGGGATACTGACAGACACTTTTTAATGAGAAAAAAAAAGAGATTGTCTCCCAGCTAAAAACACTCTCTCAATTACCTAATCCTTACATGAAAATTTCAAATAAGCTCTCAAAGCTTAACTGATTTATATTTATAGTAAATACGTAAAAATAATTTAGTTATTTATCTTTTTAAACCATCTCTTTTTATCCAAAGGAACCAAGTGACCCAAATAGGAGGGAGAAATCTTATTAAAAAAGAAATTTTATATATATAAAATGGGGCATTTTCACTTTGAAATAAATTCATCAAAAAGGAAGATATGGTTACCCAAAGTAAAATTATTAATATATTTGCTCCCAACAAAGCTAACTTATTTTGTTTAAATATTTTTGGCATAAGGTAATTTTTTATATTCTTAATTTTAAATAATCTCGGAAAATAAATTATACATTTTCAAAAAAACTTCAAATTTAAAATCCATATCCAAATAAAAAAAGTACTAAATTTCAATCCCTCTCCAAATAATAATCCAAAAGCGATAGGAGGAGAAAATACTAAAAAAAGAATAGAGAATAAACTAAATAACGCAAATGATCCTCTTAGAAAAAAGTTCTTTCTTTTTGTTCTTCTTAGATTCTTTAAGGTATTCCACTCCCATTCGATAAACCTATAGAACTTTTCTGATAATAAAAAAAAATACTTCATTAATATTATTAATTTCTATCCGCTTTTCTTATTTATAAAATTAATTTCAGCTGTTAGCAATAAACCTTATACCCTTCTTCAGAAAGATAGTAAATTTTATTTTCTGAACTAACGAAGAAAGTTAATCCCTTATATTGTGATCTTTTAAATTTATCTAATCTAAGTTTATGTAAATCCCAATTATCAGTACTTATGTCAGGATTAAATTCTTGATCTTTTAAGAAAGGTGCATAAGTTGGAATAATTGTTGCTTTTTTTGCTGACTTATTTTTTCGTTTTGAATAAAAAAATAATAAAAATAAAAGTACAAAAAAAAGAATTAATAATATATTTGACATTGTCAATTTTTCTAATTTGAAGAAACTTTATTTTGGAGAATCAAGAACTTTTCACAATAAATTTCTTAGTAAGTAAAAAATCCTATTTTTATATTCTTGTATTTTTGAATACTTATCAAGGGGTTACCTAAATCAGATTATGTAATGAGTCGCATTTTCAACATGACTCAAAATTCCATGAATACTCCTTATGCAAAAAGAGTAGCTGAAAAATTTAGAGAGGCACAAAACTATTTAAAAACCAATGGGTTTAGTAGATCAACTAAACATTTACTGGAAGATATTGAAAATTCTGTTGAAAAATAATGCCAATACCCCCTCACGTACCACAATTACAATATGGCTACGATGATGGCTTTACAACCATTGTTTTTGGGTTAATAGGAAGTTGCTTAGGATGTATCTTAATTTTATTAATTTCATTTTTTGAATTTAAATTCAAAAAGCAAAATAGTAAGCCTTAAGAGACTTACTATACATTAAATAAGAACTCCATTACATCACCTTCGTTAACAATATATTCCTTACCTTCACTTCTTAAAAGACCTTTAGTTTTTGCATTGGCAATTGAACCTGAATCAATTAAATTTTGATACGAAATAGTCTGAGCTCTTATAAATCCTTTTTCAAAATCAGTATGAATTACTCCTGCTGCCTGTGGCGCAGTCATCCCATCTTTTATGGTCCATGCTTTTGTCTCCTTTTCTCCAGTGGTGAAATAAGTTTTTAATCCCAATAATTTATATGTTGATCTAATTAAAGAACTTAATCCCCCTTCTTCTACTCCTAAACCAATAAGGTAGTCTTTTTTATCTTCTGGTTCTAACTCTATTAATTCTGATTCGACTTGCGCTGATATTTTTATACATTCTGTATTTTCATTGCTTGCAAAACTCTGAACTGTTGATGAAAAATCATTACCTTCAGCTAAATCATTTTCATTCAAATTAGTTGCGTAAATAATTGGTTTAGCAGTAAGGAAGCCTAATTGCTTAATTATTAAATTTTCTTCTTCATTCAAAGATATTGATCTAACTGAAAGGCCTTTCTCTAGCTCTTCTTCAATTTTTTCTAGTAAGGTATCTTCTTTAGCTGCCTCTTTACTAGTTCTAACCTGTTTTTTAATTCTTTCTCTTCTTTTTTGGAGTTGAGATAAATCAGCTAAATTCAATTCCAGATTAATTATCTCAATGTCATCTAAGGGATCTACTTTTCCAGAAACATGAATTACATCACTATCTTCAAAGCACCTTACAACATGAACTATTGCATCAACCTCCCTAATATTTGATAAAAATTTATTTCCCAAACCTTCGCCTTTACTAGCTCCTTTTACTAATCCTGCGATATCTACAAATTCAATTTTTGTTGGGATAATATTTTGGCTAGAACTTAAATTACCTAACTCTTGCAACCTTTGATCTGGGACTGAAACTATGCCTTTATTAGGTTCTATAGTACAAAAGGGGAAATTAGCCGCTTGGGCCTTAGCATTTTCTACAAGTGCATTAAATAGAGTTGATTTTCCAACATTTGGTAATCCAATAATACCTGCTTTTAACATTTGAAAAAACTTATGGAAAAATTATCAAGAAAACATCTTCTAGTAATATAGTATTTACTTAACCAATCTTGGATAAGTTAATTATAATCGTCTTGATTATTTATTTAGTTCCTAAATATTCTCTAATTCTGCTTTTAAAAAGAAATGTTTGATTTAATAAAAAAAAATATAAATCTAAGAAGTGGAATTATATTGCTTTCTCTAACTATATTTTTCGTTTTTATAACCAATTCCTTCAAGAAAAATAAGTCAAAAGATATTTCTGATTTTGTAGTTCAAGTTGAAAAAGGAATCCTCTCAGATTCAATTAATACTAGTGGTGAAGTAAAAGCTATAAGGACAAGCAATATTGGGCCTCGGAAGCAAGGCGTAATAAAAGAAATCAAAGTAGATGAGGGCGATCTTGTAAAAAAAGATCAGGTTTTAGCCTCTCTTGATGATGAAGATTTTATCTATAAAATTGAAGAACTTGAATTAAATGTAGAAAAACAAAAATCTGAATTTTTAAGAAGGCAATATTTATATCAAGAAGGCGCAGTAAGTAAAGAAGACTATGAAAGTTATAAAAATAAATACAGCATTAGTAGCGCAAAACTTAATGATGCAAAAGCTGAAAAAAGTTTCTATCTAATTAAAGCTCCTTATGGAGGAAAGATAACTGCAAAATATGCTGAGATAGGATCTTATGTCACACCAAGTACAAACTTAAGTTCAGACCCTAAAACCAAAAACTTTATTTTTGAACTATCAGAGGGCCTAGAAATTGTTGCTAAAGTTCCTGAGAGTGACATTGGCAGAATAAAAATAGGTCAAGAAGCCTCAGTAAGAATTGAGGCTTATCCCTCAAAAAAATATATTGCCATAGTTAAAAAAATAGCTACAAGAGCTGTAAAAGATAATAATGTAACCTCATTCGAAGTAACTTTAAATTTTAAAGATATTTCTGAAGAAATTAAAATTGGAATGACTGCAGATCTTGAATTTAGAGTCGAAGGTAATGAAGAAAAAATTTTAGTACCAACAGTTTCTATTGTTACTGAAAAAGGTGAAAAAGGAATTTTGAAAGTTGATAAAAACAATTCTCCCAAATTTGAAAAAATCGAAATTGGTATTAGTAGTGGAAATAAAACTTCAGTAATTGATGGATTAGAACCTGGAGAGCAAATCTTTATTGATATTCCACCTTGGGCTAAGAAGAGAAAATGAGTTTAAAATCTGAAAACTCTAAAAAACCAATTTTACTTTTAGTCGATGGCCACTCACTTGCTTTTAGAAGCTTCTATGCATTTAGCAAAGGCATTGATGGAGGTTTAACTACCAAAGAGGGATTTCCAACAAGTGTCACTTATGGATTTCTAAAAAGCCTTCTGGATAATTGTAAAAATATTAGTCCTGAGGGTGTTTGTATTACGTTTGATACCGAAAAACCTACTTTCAGACATGAATTAGATCCAAATTATAAGGCCAATAGAGATGTAGCACCAGATGTTTTTTTTCAGGATATTGAACAACTAGAAATAATTTTAGAAGAAAGCCTTAATTTACCAATTTTTAAATCTCCAGGATACGAAGCAGATGATCTCCTAGGCACAATTGCAAATGATGCTTCTTCTAAAGGATGGTGCGTGAATATTCTTTCTGGAGATAGGGACTTATTTCAATTAGTAGATGATCAAAAAGATATTTATGTGCTTTATATGGGTGGTGGTCCATATGCGAAAAGTGGAAATCCAACTCTTATGAATGAAAATGGAGTAAAAGAAAAATTAGGTGTTACGCCAGAAAGAGTAGTTGATCTCAAAGCCCTAACTGGTGATAGTTCTGATAATATTCCAGGTATTAAAGGAGTAGGGCCAAAAACTGCAATTAATCTACTAAAAGAGAACGATACGCTTGATGGAATCTATCAGGCTTTAGACAAGATTCAGCAGAACAACGATAAGAAATATAAAGGATTCATCAAAGGTTCAGTTATAGAAAAGCTCAGAAACGATAAACATAATGCTTTTCTTTCCAGGGATTTAGCAAAAATAAATACTGAGGTGCCTTTAATTTTAAGTAACGGTTATGAATTAAAAAATATAAATCAAGAACTACTTTCAGAGTCACTGAAAAAATTAGAACTATCAACACTACTTAGACAAATTGATATTTTCAATTCAACCTTCAGCAAAGGTGGTTTTGACAAAAATAATGTAGCTAAAGAGGAGGAGAAGGCACCAAAAGTCGCAGGCAATAATGAATTAGAAAATAGTGAAAATAAAATCCCTAAAATCAACGTAACTGTTGTAAATAATTTCGAATTACTTGATAAATTAATTCAAAAATTAGACAAGACTAATCAAATAGTTTCTTTAGATACAGAGACCAATAGTTTGAATCCAATCGATGCGGAACTTGTTGGGATAGGGTTATGTCTTGGAGAAGAAAATGATGATTTATTTTATATACCCCTTGGTCATCAAACAAAAAAGGAGACCCCCAATCAATTATCAATTGAAGATGTTTTCTCAAAGCTAAGAAATTGGATAGAAGATCCAAAAAAAGAAAAGGCACTCCAAAATTCTAAATTTGATAGGCAAATATTTTTTAATCATGGACTTGATCTTAAAGGCGTAACCTTTGACACCTTGTTAGCAGACTACCTTCTTAATAATCAGGAGAAACATGGGTTAAGTGAAATTAGTTTTAGATTATTTGGATTTAAGCCTCCTTCATTTAAGGAGACAGTTGGAAAAAATAAAGACTTTTCATTTGTTGATATTGATGAAGCAAGTATTTACTGCGGTTATGATGTTTTTCTAACTTTTAAGATTGTCAAAATTTTTAAAGAAAGCTTTTCAAAGGAAAAAGATGAATTAATCAAATTGTTCGAAGAAATCGAGCTACCTTTAGAGCCGGTATTGTCCCAAATGGAGATGAATGGCATTACCATCGACATCCCTTATTTGGATAAACTCTCAAAAGAATTAAAAAGTACCCTAGAAGATATTGAAAGTAAAGTTTATGAGTTAGCAGAGGAAAGTTTCAATCTATCTTCACCAAAACAACTTGGTGAGATCTTGTTTGAAAAATTAAATTTGGATAAGAAAAAATCACGGAAAACAAAAACAGGATGGAGCACAGATGCAGTAGTTTTGGAAAGATTAGTCGACGAACATGAAATAATCCAACATTTAATAAAACATAGAACTCTTAGCAAATTACTTAGCACCTATATTGATGCTCTTCCAAATCTTATTAACGAAAAGACAGGAAGAGTTCATACAAACTTTAATCAAGCTGCTACAGCGACTGGGAGACTAAGTAGTAGCAATCCTAATCTTCAAAATATCCCTGTTAGGACTGAATTTAGTAGGAGAATCAGAAAAGCATTCTTGCCTGAAAAAAATTGGAAACTTTTATCAGCTGATTATTCTCAGATCGAATTAAGAATACTTGCTCACTTAGCGGATGAAGAAATACTAATAAATGCATTTCATAAAAATGATGACATTCATTCTTTGACTGCAAGATTAATTTTTGAGAAAGAAGAAATTTCTACTGATGAGAGGAGAGTTGGGAAAACAATAAATTTCGGAGTTATCTATGGTATGGGAATTAAAAAGTTTGCACGTTCTACAGGAGTAAGTACTCCAGAGGCAAAAGAATTCCTAATAAAATATAAAGAAAGATATTCAAAAATCTTCAAATTTCTTGAACTTCAAGAAAGGCTTGCCTTATCAAAAGGTTATGTAAAAACAATTTTTGGTCGAAAAAGAGAATTTAAGTTTGATAAAAATGGACTTGGAAGATTAATAGGGAAAGATCCTTACGAAATTGACCTGCAATCCGCAAGAAGGGCTGGTATGGAAGCACAGTCATTAAGAGCCGCAGCTAATGCACCAATTCAGGGTTCAAGTGCAGATATTATTAAAATTGCAATGGTTCAACTAAATAAGAAATTCATAGAAATGAATGTTCCAGCCAAAATGCTTTTACAAGTACATGATGAATTATTGTTTGAAGTTGAACCAGATTCTTTGGAAATTACAACGAAATTAGTAAAGAAGACTATGGAAGATTGTGTAAAATTAAATGTACCTCTTTTAGTTGATATTGGAATTGGAGACAATTGGATGGAGACAAAATAAACCTTATGAAATACTTAACTTAAGATGATCAAACTTTTTAATACTTTAAGCAAAAAAGTTGAGGTTTTTAAGCCTATTGATGATGTAGTAAAAATTTATTGTTGTGGGGTAACTGTTTATGATTTATGTCATCTTGGTCATGCCAGAAGTTATATAGCTTGGGATGTATTGAGAAGATTCTTAATTTACAGTGATTTCAAAGTGAAGTATGTTCAAAATTTTACAGATATTGATGACAAGATCTTAAAAAGAGCGAAAGAAGAAAGCAGTTCAATGAAGGAAGTATCTGAAAAAAATATCATTGAATTTCATAAAGATATGGATTCTTTAGGGATAATGCGTCCGGATAGCATGCCAAGAGCAACGAATCATATATGCAATATCTGCTCCTTCATAACAATCCTTGAGGACAAAGGTTATGCATACTCTAGGGATGGGGATGTTTATTATTCTGTTTTCAAAAATAAAAATTATGGAAAGCTAAGTAATCAAAATATACAAGAACAAAATATCAATCAGCAAGGAAGAATGGCTAATGATGAAAATAGTAAAAAACTTAATCCACAAGATTTTGCGCTATGGAAAAAAGCCAAAGATGATGAACCATTTTTTGATTCGCCATGGGGAAAAGGTAGGCCAGGATGGCATATTGAATGTTCGGCGATGGTTAAAGATGAATTAGGAGATACTATTGATATTCATTTAGGTGGTTCTGATTTGATTTTTCCACATCACGAGAATGAAATCGCCCAATCAGAAGCAGCTAATGGCAAAAAGCTAGCGAACTATTGGTTACACAATGGAATGGTCAATGTAAATGGACAAAAGATGAGTAAATCCCTTAAAAATTTTAAAACTATAAGAGAACTAATTAATTCAGGTATAAGCCCTATGACTTTGCGATATTTTGTTATGACTGTGAATTATAGAAAACCACTTGATTTTACTGAAGAAGCTTTAAGGAGTGCTTCAGAAGCTTGGAAAAACATTAATGTGGCTCTTTCTTTTATGGACCTTACAAAAGATGCTTTTAAATCTATTGATAAAAATGAATCTATCGAAGAGGAATATAAAGAGAAAATAAGCTTTGAATTATCTCAAAAAAAGCTTAATTTTTCCGAGGCTCTGGAAAATGACCTTAATACAGCAGCTGCTATTGCAATTATTTACGATTTAGCAAAACCATTAAAAAACTTTTTAAACCAATTTCAAAGGGTCGAAGGTTTTAAAATAGACCTAAATGAAAAATTATTTCTACTTGAGAATTTTAAAACTCTTGAAAAGTTGACTGAGGTACTTGGTCTTAAAAAAGAAGTTTTAGTAAAAGAAAGTAAAATAACAGAAGAAGAAATATCATCTCTTATTAATGAAAGATTGAAAGCAAAAAAGGGAAAGCATTATGCGAAGGCCGATGAAATAAGAAATTTGTTAAAAGAAAAAGGTATTGAACTTATTGATCAATCAAAGGAAATAACAACATGGATAAGGATATAAATTTTAAGAAAAAAACCAATTTTAAATTTTTGTTTTTTAAATACACCTTTAAATGGGAAGATATTAGAAATATCAGAGAAAATTGAAATACATTACTGTGCTCGGTTCTACTGGTTCAATAGGGACTCAAACTCTCGAAATAGCTAGTGAGCAGCCTGATAAGTTTAAAGCCGTAGCTCTTTCTGCAGGAAGAAATATTAATTTATTAACTGAACAAGTTAAAACGCATAAACCAGAGGTAGTTGCAATTGAGGATGAAAGTCTCATACAAGATTTAAAAGATAATATTAATAACTTAGATTTGAATAGTGCTCCCTTGGTTTTGAGTGGAAAGCAGGGGATTAACGCAGTTGCAGCATGGGATAAGGCAGATACTGTGGTTACAGGGATAGTAGGATGTGCAGGCTTAATTCCAACAATGTCAGCAATTAATGCGGGGAAAAATATTGCACTTGCAAACAAAGAAACTTTAATTGCGGCAGGACCAATTGTTATTCCTGCATTAAAGAAAAATAATAGTAGGCTTTTACCTGCTGATTCAGAACACTCTGCTATCTTTCAATGTTTACAAGGATTACCCAATTATGAAAATGCAGATTTTTCAACAGGAGAAATACCTAAAGGTTTAAAAGCCATACATTTAACAGCTTCTGGTGGTGCTTTCAGAGATTGGGCTGTTGAGGATTTAAAGCATGTCACAGTGGAAGATGCGACTTCACATCCGAATTGGGATATGGGGAAAAAAATAACTGTAGATTCTGCAACTCTTATGAATAAAGGATTAGAAGTTATAGAAGCTCATTATTTATTTGGGACTTCTTACGAAAATATCGAAATAGTTATCCACCCTCAAAGTATTATTCATTCAATGATTGAGATGGATGATTCTTCAGTATTAGCTCAATTAGGTTGGCCAGATATGAAACTACCCATTTTATATGCGATGAGTTGGCCTGAGAGATTTAAAACAAATTGGAAAAGATTAAACCTAAGTGAAATTGGAAAATTAACTTTTAAAGAGCCAGACGAGTTTAAATATCCATGCATGGGACTTGCCTATGCTGCAGGAAAATCTTCTGGGACTATGCCCGCAGTTTTAAATGCTGCCAATGAAATGGCTGTTGAACAATTCCTTAAAGAAAAAATTTCTTTTCAAGAAATTCCAACATTTATAAGTAAAGCTTGTGAATCACATATGGAGAATTTGAATTTGAGTCCCGAATTGGAGGATATTCTTGAAGTAGATAATTGGGCCAGACTTTTTGTTGAGCAAGAAATTAAAAAAGGGAAAAAATACGTAAGTATTGGATAAAAGTGAATATTAAAAAGCATCTTCTACTATGCGCAACACCCACAAAACAGAAATGCTTTAAAGGCAATGAAGGTCAAAAAACATGGGAATGTCTGAAAAAGACTTTAAAAAAATTTGAGAATGATCCCTCTGCAAAAAACGTTCATATATTAAGATCAAAAGCTGACTGTTTAAGGGTATGTAAGAACGGCCCAATTCTTCTTATTTGGCCTGATGGTATTTGGTATGAGAAAGTTTCTCCAGAAAAAATTTCTGAAATTTTTACCTCACATATTATTAACGGTAAGCCAATAGAAAAATGGATTTTTAAAAAAACACCATTTTTAAATAGTCCTAGATACTCATAAACCAGTTCTTCACGACTTCGTCTGACCAGCAGCCATTAATCGAATGAAAACCATTATGACCTCCTTTTTCAGTTATAAAAATAGTAAATTTATCAATAAATTTTCCTCTTAAATTCAAAGTTGCATTATATGGAACCCAAGGATCATCCTTGGCATGAATAAAAAGCATTTGAGGTAATTTTTTTATTGAGTTTTGGATTCTAAATATTGGAGAAGCTTTAACATAATAATCTTCTAAAGAATCAAATCCCCAACTTGGAGCTGTAAATTTCTGATCAAATTCCCTTATACTTTTTAAATTTCTAATTTTTTTTCTTAATTTCTCATTATTAAGAATTTTGCCTTCATCATTAAATCCGTCCCATAACTGATTTTTTAAGCGATGAAGTAACCATTTTTGGTAGATATAATTTCTAGATTTTTCAATACAGAGACTGCATGATGATAAATCTAAAGGGCTACTTACACAGGCTAGGCCATCTAAAAGTTTTTCTCCTTTGTTTTCATCGTAATCTAAGCAGGCATTTAAAAGAATTGTTCCGCCTAAAGATAATCCAACTCCGTAAATTGGAAGATTATTCATCTTGATGAAATCTTTAAACTCTAAATTAATGAATTTTTTAAAATAATTAATTGCTGAAATTACATCACTAGAGCATCTAGCACAATAATTTCCCTTAGCTAAATATCTCGCAGATCCAGATCCTCTTAGATTTAATTTAAGAACTCCAAAACCATTATTTGCTAATTTCCTAGAAATTCTTCTTAAACCAAACCGTTTAGTTGAGCCCCCTAAACCATGTGTAACGATTACAAAACCCCTAAGTGAGTCTAAGTTTTCAGGTAATTCTAAAAATCCTAGAAGATAATCAAATTCAAATTTTTTAGAAAGAATTTTATTAATCGGAAAGAATATTTTTTTATTTTTTTTTGATTTACCAAAATCAATTACAAAAGTATCTCTCAAAGTTTGTAAGTCACCACCTATCCAAGGTAAGACTTCTCGAAATGGCTTATTTTTTATGTAATCTGAAAAACTAAAAGATATACTATTATTTTTCCCCAACTCCAAGATCCTTTAATTCTCCAATCAAATCATTCAGTACCTTTTTCGCGTCACCAAAGACCATTGAGGTATTTGGCAGATCAAATAAATCATTTTTTATTCCGGAGTAACCTGCGCTCATACCACGTTTAATTACAAATACAGTTCTTGCTTCCTGCACATCAAGAACTGGCATGCCATATAAAGGAGAAGAGCTATCATTCTTTGCTTGAGGATTAACCACATCATTTGCTCCTAAAACTAAAACAACATCCGTTGCTGGAAAATCAGGATTTACAACATCCATCTCTTTAAGTTGTTCGTAAGGAACATCTGCTTCTGCTAAAAGTACATTCATATGTCCAGGCATCCTCCCCGCTACAGGATGAATTGCGTAAACAACTTCAATACCATTTTGCTCTAGTTTTTTTGTCACTTCCCTTAAAGTATGCTGAGCTTGAGCTACCGCTAGACCGTATCCAGGAACAATAATTACCTTGTTGGCTGCCTCTAAAGTCAATGCACATTCTTCAACACTGCAAGAAGTTATATTTGTATATTCTCCTGAACCAGAAGAGGCTGTACTTTGTGCAGATAAAGATCCTCCAAAAAGAACTGAGACCAATGATCTATTCATACCCTTGCACATTACTTGAGTAAGTATTAGACCTGCCGCTCCAACCATTGCGCCAGCTACTATCAAAAGCTGACTATCTACAACGAAACCTGCTGCTGCTGCTGCAATCCCTGAATAGCTATTTAATAAAGATATAACGACTGGCATATCAGCTCCACCAATTGGCAAAGTAACTCCAATACCTAATAAAGAAGAAACTATAACTAAAAGCCAAATAGAACTTGTATTGCCGTTTATCAAATCAAAAAAAGCTATCAAGGAAGCAACTGCAAAAACAATATTTACAAAATGTCTAACTTTGCTCTGAGTCCATCCTGGAGTTGACAACCAACCCTGTAACTTTGCCATCGCAACAATTGAACCTGTGAAAGTTATGGCACCAACAAATATAGAAACAGATATTGAAACTTCGTTAATAAGTGACTTAAAAAAATCAAAATTTTCTTGGCCACCAGATATAGGAAAAATAGCTACTCCTAAGGCCACTAAAAGTGATGACATTCCTCCACAACCATTAAACAATGCCACAGTTTCAGGCATGGAGGTCATAGGTACTTTTTTTGCAAGTATTGCTCCGAATAAACTACCTATGATTGATCCAATTATTATCCAAATCCAAGACTGAATAGCAATTCCAGAAGTGCCTAAATAATAAGAAAGTAATCCTACTACTGATAGCGACATTGCAAATGCAGCTAATCTATTGGCATCCCTTGCTGACTTTACTTTTGACAATCCTTTTATTCCTAAAGCCAGTAAAAGTACTGCTAAAAGGTCAATAACAAATTTAATGATTACAGGTAGACTCATGTTAAAAATTACTTCTTATTTGATGGTTTACGACTAAACATCGCAAGCATTCGATCAGTTACAAAGAAACCGCCTATAACGTTGAAAAGAGCAAATCCAAGAGAAACTGAACCAATGATTAAAAGTGGTGCGTTACCTTCTGCTTTTACAATTAAAGTCAAGGCTGCAAGCATTGTTATTCCTGAAATTGCATTTGCTCCACTCATAAGAGGTGTGTGAAGAGTAGGAGGAACTTTTCCAATTAACTCGAGGCCTAATAAACTACCTAGTAAAAGAACCCAAAGAAGACTTATAAAAGACATAATTTTAATACCTCAATTTTCAAAAACTTTATTTTGAAGAACAACTCCTTCATCGCTTAATAAACATCCAGAAATGAGTTCATCCTCTTTATCTAATTTAATTACACCATTTTTAATAAATGGTGTAATCAAAGATGTTAAGTTCTTAGCATAAAGTGAACTTGCATCATAAGGAACTGAAGAGGGTAATTCACCCGCTCCTATAAGTTTTACCCCATCTTTAATAATAGTTTGATTTGATTTTGTTCCTTCGCAGTTCCCTCCTTGAGAAACTGCTAAATCAATAACTACTGCACCAGGCCTCATTTTTTCAATCATGGGAGAGTCTATTAAAACAGGGGCCTTTTTACCTAGAACTTGCGCAGTACATATAGCAACATCAGCTTCAGATAAATATTTAGTTAAAGTTGCCTTCTGTTTTGACAGGAATTCGGGTGTTACAGCTTTTGCATAACCTCCTGCCTCTCCTGGCTTTTCCTCAACTTCAGGAAGTTCTATAAATCTTGCTCCTAAGGACTCTACTTGTTCTTTAACAGCAGGTCTAATATCAGATACAAATACTATTGCACCAAGTCTTTTTGCTGTCGCAACAGCTTGTAATCCTGCAACTCCTCCACCAAGAACGACTACTTTGGCAGGTTGGACTGTCCCTGCTGCAGTCATAAGCATTGGGAAATATCTATCTAACTCACTTGCAGCCATAAGAACTGCTTTATATCCAGCAATATTGGCCTGTGAAGAAAGTACATCAGAAGATTGAGCTCTACTTATCCGCGGAAGCAACTCCAGGGATAAAGCTGAAATCTTATTACTATTTATAATCCTAAGAAGCTCCTTATTACCATATGGGTTAAGAAGACCAAGAAGAACAGCGCCTTTTTTTAATTTAGTTAAATTATCCTCTGATGGAGTCTGAACACAAAATATTAAGTCCGCTTCACTCCAAATTTTTTGATCTAAGTTATTTATTACTGTGCCGCCCGATTCTTCATATGATAAGTCACTAAATCCTGATAATTTTCCTGCTGCACTTTCAATATAAACATCACATCCAAGACTTTTTAATTTCTTTACCGCTTCTGGTGTAGCTGAAACTCTCCTTTCACCAGAGCTTGTTTCGGAAGGAATAAGTATCTTTGTCAATTTATTTATTTTTTTAACATACTAAATATAAATTGAAGAACGTCAAAAGTCTTGGATTTTTGTTAAAAATATATTTTCTTTTCTATAAAAAATAGCTATCTAGAATATATAAGTACTAAATAATCCAATGAGTATAAAAGCAATCGAATGTCCTGATGGAGTCTGCCACAGTCATCATGGTGGTCATGCAGTTCCAAGGCAAGCTATGCAGAAAAATCTAGAAAAGCATGGTAAAGACTGGTGCGAGAAATTAGCAGAGAGAATTTATGAAATGTCAGTTGATACTTATTCACAGACAGTCATGCCCAGTCTCCACTCAGCAGGTTGGCAAAGGAGGCATTTAGATTGGGAATTTAAGCTGGCAGAAAATGATTCTGAACCTGATCAAGCTCTTGTTGAAGGAATTATTAATGCCACAGAAAGCTTTCTAAGGAGTAGTGAGGTTCATCGATTATTTATTCAGGAATTAGTTCAGGGCACATTCGAGGAAGCAAATGACAAAAAAATAATTTCTAAAGCAATAAAATCTATCATTGAAGAAGAAATTGTTAGTTCACTAAGAGAAAAGAAAGAAACTCTATTAAAGAAAATATCCGCAAAATTGATATCAGAAGAAAAAGTTAGCGAGGAACTTGCAATAAATTCAGCTAAAGAAGGTTTTGAGGAAGTTGAAAGGCTTCTTGCAAATCACAGCGAGGCAGTATAACTTTATTTCTTTATATTTTTTTTATAATTCATCCAAAAATTGGCTCAAATATAAATTAAAGATTAAATTATTGTTTGGAAGTACAAAGTTGTAACTTATTAGACAATACATAAGCTGTTTGATGTGTTTATCTATATACAACTTTTAAGTTTCAATGGAAAATTTCATTAGAAAAAGAATCGACATTGCAACCTGTTGGGCAACGAACAGAATTTCTGCAATGGATACTTTAGAAAGATATGAAGACAGTTATGCAATTGCAGAGGAATTTAGAGAGTGGATATTACATATTGGAGAAAAGAACGAAAATTTAAAAGATTCAGTTTTAAACTTCCCAAAGGAATTAAAAAATTTATTAGACCAAAAAGTCAACGATTAAATAACAAATCGATCGAGTGAAATCCGCCCTACATAATTTAGGTTTGTTTATTATTATTAATAGTGAAATTAGTAAATAAATGGAGAATAAGGAGAACACTTCAAAAGTTGAAAATGTTGTAATAATAGGCTCAGGGCCTGCAGGCTATACCGCTGCAATATATTCAGCAAGAGCAAATCTTCAACCTTTACTCGTCACAGGTTTTAATTCAGGTGGAATTCCTGGTGGACAATTAATGACTACAACATTTGTTGAAAACTATCCAGGTTTCCCAGATGGAGTACTAGGTCCTGAATTAATGGATCTAATGAAGGCTCAAGCAGAAAGATGGGGTACTAATTTATACGAAAGTGATGTTGTCTCAATAAATACTGATTCACATCCCTTTGAATTAAAAACTTTAGAAGGGACTATAAAAACTAACTCAATTATTATTGCTACTGGAGCAAGTGCAAATAGATTAGGCGTGATAAATGAAGATAAATTCTGGAGTAAAGGAATAAGTGCTTGTGCAATCTGTGATGGAGCAACTCCACAATTCAGAGATGAAGAATTAGCTGTTATAGGCGGAGGAGACTCGGCATGTGAAGAAGCAGCATACCTCACAAAGTATGGCAGCAAGGTGCATTTAATTGTTAGATCAGAAAAGTTAAGGGCTAGCGCAGCAATGGTTGATAGAGTAAAAGCTAATCCAAAGATAGAAATCCATTGGAATACAAAAGTTAATAAAGCTGATGGTTCTGAATGGCTTGAGAAAATAGAAACTATTCACTCTCAAAAAGGTAAAGGGGAAATCAATATAAAGGGTCTTTTTTATGCGATAGGACACACACCAAATACGAAGTTCTTAGACAACAAAATTGATTTAGATAATAAAGGATATATTGCTTGCAAATCAGGGAGACCAGAAACATCTATTGAAGGCATTTTTGCAGCAGGTGACGTTGTTGATTCTGAGTGGAGACAAGGAGTTACAGCTGCAGGAACTGGATGCATGGCAGCATTAGCTACCGAAAGGTGGCTAGCAGAAAAAAATTTAGCAAAAACTATAGTCAGAGAAACACCCGAACCAGAAAAAAAACTTAATTCATCAGACTTTAATGAAGAAGAAGTTAATGAAGATACTTTCGATTCAAATTCTGAATGGCAAAAAGGCAGTTATGCATTAAGGAAACTTTATCACGAGAGTAAAAAACCTATCTTAGTAATTTTTAGTTCCCCAAGTTGTGGCCCATGTCATGTATTAAAACCCCAATTAAAAAGGGTAATCAAAGAACTTGATGGCGCAGTGCTTGGAGTTGAAATAGATATTGATAAAGATCAAAATATTGCAAAACAAGCTGGTATTAACGGCACACCAACTGTTCAACTTTTTAAAGAAAAATTATTAAAAAAACAATGGCAAGGTGTTAAACAAAGAAGCGAGTTTAAAGAAGCAATAAAAAATATCATCTAAAATAATTGGTTACTTGTTGTTTCGCTTGGGGTTATTTTTATTAGTTGTTGGTTTAGAACCCCCCGCATTTCTTTCTCTATAAGTTATCCTCCCTCGAGAGAGGTCATAGGGACTTATCTCAACTAACACTTTGTCTCCAGCTAGTAACTTAATTCTAAATTTAGTTAATTTACCTGCGGCTCTGCATAAACATTGATGTCCTTCAGGTTGTTCCAAGGTAACCAAATAAAATCCATTTCCTTGCTCTTTTTCTATTACACCTGAAGTTTCAATCATTAATTAATCTTTTACTAAATTCATATTATCAGAAAAAGATTGGCCAAAATTGATTTAAGAAAAATTACATAAGCAAAAATATAGAATTCAATTCAAATTGAAAATTTAATTTCATTAATTATTTGAAGTTGACCATAGTAAAAATTAGCTTTTGCAATTTTTTCAGAATCTTCTAATTGATCAAAAAAAACAAAGCCCAGACTTTCCCATAATGAAGATCCGCAAACATTATTCAATTCATTTTTTGCTTCTTTTGCAAAATTATCTAGTTTTCGTTCAAGATTTTTAGACCTAGAAACAGACATAGGGGGGGGGCAGCAATATTTGTATAGTACAAATATACTATATTAGTCTAAAATTGCAATATTAAAAAGGTAATCTCTTTTTTTCTTCAATATTTAGATCTGCTTCCATTTCCCTTAATCTCTTAAGAATTTGTTGGTAGTACTCCTTTATATAACTTTCTAGTGATGTCATATCTTCTTTTTTAAGTTCTAATATTTCGTATGTTTTGCTCATGTCAGTATCTAATGATTCACCACTACTTGTTACTTCAGCAAAAGCCAATCTTTCAGCAACATTTAAAGAATCTTGGAAAAAGGAAACTACTTTTTGAGTAACGCTAATTAGGAAGGGGGAAACTCTAAAAATTTTAGCCTTCTTTTCGCTAAATTTTTCACATAGCGATATGACTTCGTTTGAATCCCATGCTTTAGGACCCACCAATGGCAATGATGTTCTATAAGTTTTTGTATTATTGACTGCTGCGACTATAACTTTTGCCATGTCTTGAGTATTCATGTATGCAATTTTAGTTGGATTTCCGCTCATCCATACTGCTTGGCTATCTAAAATTGGAATAGCAAATTGACTTATAACACCTTGCATAAAAGCTGCACATTTGAAGATTGTATAATCTAGGCCAGATTTCTCAAGAAGTTTTTCAGTACAATATTTGATGTCCATTAACGGAACATTTCTAAATTTCTCTGTTAAAAGTATTGAAAGGAATATGACTCTTTTTACATTAAAAGATTCACAAGCATTAAATAAGTTTAGTTTTCCATCCCAGTCTATTTCATAAATACTTTTAGGATCATCTGGTTTACTAGTAGCAGCATCAATAACGACTTCAATATCTTGTAATGCATATTCAATATCAGAAGAATTCAATAAGTTACCTTTTGTTAATTCACATCCCCACTCTTGAAGAAAGGAAGCTTTTCTAGGGTTTCTCACAAAGCATCTCACTTCATGACCTTCTTCTATAGCTTGTTTTGCTATTTGCCTCCCAAGTGTCCCTGTTGCTCCTACTAAAAGAATCTTCATATTTAAGATTTACTTAACCTGTAGACAATAACTCAATTTGTGATGTGTTCGCGAGAATCAATCTCCCTGAAACTTTAATAATAATGCGCCACCAACCAATCCTATTGGTATTAGTATCCAAAAAACTGCAGCAATACTAAAAATTTCTTTAGCCATAGTAAAATTTAATGATTACTATAATTTACATTTAATATACAATTATTCGTTAAAAAAGTAGATAATGCAAATATCTTGAAAATTTTTAATATATGAATAAATCTTTTAAAGAAGAAAATATTAACTTTCCTAATTACTGGAACTGGAATGGTTTTAAAATTTGTTGGAGTGTAACAGGCGAAGAAAATGAAATTCCAATCATCTTTATACATGGATTTGGCGCTAGTAGAAAACATTGGAGGAACAATTTAGAATATTTTGCTAAAAGGAATTTTGCGTCTTATTCTTTAGATTTAATTGGATTTGGTGATTCAGATCAACCTGGAATAAGACAAATTGGAAAGCTAGATAATGAAATTTGGTCTAATCAATTGAAAGACTTTATTGCACAAGTTATTAGACCGAAGAATTCTAAAAAAGTCATTCTAATAGGCAATTCACTTGGATCACTAGTTGCTTTAACATGTGCTGTTTCATTTGAAGATCAGATTGCAACGGTTATTGCATCGCCTCTACCAGATCAAATTATGGAAAACCAAAAAAAAATAACAGCACAAAGATTATTAAAAAAATTTAAAGATAAATTCATAAGATTATTTTTTTTGTTTTTACCTTTGGAGCTTATTTTATTTTTTATAACCAAATTAGGGGTTATAAAACTGGGACTAAATTCTGCCTATTTCAAAAAAGATAATATCGATAGCGAACTAATAGATATAATAACGAAACCAGTTTTAAGGAGAACTTCTGCTAGATCATTAAGAGCGATGTGTATTGGAATGTCTTCAAGAGACGAAAAATTTCAAGCTTCTTACCTTTTAAGAAAACTTAGCGCCTCAAAAAAAGTTCCTTTCTTATTGATTTGGGGAGAAAAAGATAATTTCATACCTTTGTTTATTGGTAAAAAGATTGCAAATTTCCATAGATGGGTAAAATTAAAAATAGTATCCAATTCAGGCCATTGTATCCATGATGAAGATCCTTCAGTATTCAATAGAATCTCTTTTGAATGGATTAGAGAATTAAAAACCTTTTAAAATATGAAACATACATTATCAGTTCTTGTAGAAGACGAATCTGGAGCCTTGAGTAGAATCTCAGGTCTCTTTGCCAGAAGGGGATTTAACATAGATAGCCTTGCAGTAGGGCCTGCAGAATCTAAAGGGATTTCAAGGTTAACAATGGTAGTAGAAGGTGATGATGAAACCCTTCAACAAATGACGAAGCAACTTAATAAATTATTTAATGTTCTGGGAGTTGTAGATTTTACTAATCTCGCAGCTGTTGAAAGAGAATTGATGTTACTAAAAGTTTCATCGAAAGAAGATACCAGGAGTAATATCCTTGATATAGTGCAGATTTTCCGTGCAAAAGTTGTTGATGTATCAGACATAGCCCTAACACTTGAAGTTGTTGGAGATCCTGGGAAGTTAGTTGCTCTAGAGAAATTACTCGAGCCATACGGCATACTTGAAATAGCGAGGACTGGTAAGGTGGCTCTTAAACGCTCTTCAGGGGTTAATACAGAAATGTTGAAAATAAACAAATATTCTCTAGAAATTTAATTAGTTATCTGAACTGCCTTTATGTAGTCATCTTTATTGATTTTTTTGAGTATATCTAATCCTTTGATAATCTTTCCAAAAATCGAATATCTTCCATCTAGTTCTGGGATCTTACTAGTTACAAAAAAAAATTCCGTAGATGAAGATTTATTCTTACCTCTTTTAACCATAGCAATTGAACCACTTTCGAAAGTATTTACTAAATTATTAGTCTCATTAGGATTTTTTATTTGATAGTTATATCTTGGTTTAATTTCTTCTTTGAATTTTATTTCTAAAGGTATTGATAGATTTGTCTTATTCAGGTTTTGTGTTCGTTCAATATAAGGTTTATTTTCTGGATTAATACCGCCATGTATAAACCTTATTTGGGGATAATTTATTATTTTATAAAATTTTTGATTTACGTAAATATTATTGTCAATGTTTTTAAGAAAGTTTGATACCGTTACTGGATTATCTTTGCCAAATAATTTAACCTCAAAATCACCTTTTGTAGTTTTAAAGTAAATCACCTTATTACTCTGAGTACAACTAAATTTAAGTTTTTGGCAGTAATAATTTGAATCAATCTTATTTTTATAACTACAAGCTTGCACAAAAAACAAAACTTGTATAAAAGATAATGTTTTTAAAAAATATTTTTTTTTTATTTTAATCCCTCCAAACTAACATCCAAAAATTTAGCCAGACGCGCTCCTTCTTCTTCAACTTGAAGCAGTGGTTTAAGTTCACCTGCTCCACTTAAAGGGAGAGGTTTCTTTCTACCTTTTAAAACTAAAGCAATCCTTCTTCTAGGATTAAATCCCTCACTTATATCCAACTTAACCGATTTAATTTCATCGAAATTTAATTTAACTTCAATATCTTTAAATAATCCTTTTCTTTTTATTTCTACAGATTTTGATGATTTATCAAAATAATTACTTCCTGAGCCAAAGTTTATGTAAACCAAATACCACAAGTAAAAATTTAATAAATTCGCTATTACTCCGTATGCTCCCATTATTATTCCTTGAGGGATAAACAATAAAGATGAAGGATTTCCTAAAGGTAAGAAATCCCTCCCTGTGTAGCTAGATATAGAGGCCAAAAGAAAACCAATACCTCCTATCGTCAGCATTCCTCCAATAATATAATTTGAAATTTTTCTTGATCCACCGATTTTTTGTTCGATTTTATCGAAAGACGTGAGGTCTGAATTCATTTTTATCTTTTTTAAGCCTAATTCAGATAATTTAACAAACCAAGGGAGTATTCTTACCTAATTTTTAATAAAAAAGTCAGGAAAGCTTTACAAGGCATTTCAGATATACAAATATTTCCCCACATTACTCTCAATCTTTGTTACAGTCACTGCGTATCCCGAAGCTAAAAACGATTTCTCATGACGATCGCAGTTGGTAGCGCCCCACAAAGAGGATGGTTTGATGTCCTCGATGATTGGTTGAAGCGCGACCGCTTTGTATTTATTGGTTGGTCTGGACTACTCCTACTTCCTTGTGCATATCTTGCTATAGGTGGTTGGTTTGTCGGAACAACATTTGTTACCTCTTGGTACACACACGGAGTTGCAAGCTCATACCTTGAAGGTTGTAACTTTTTAACAGCAGCTGTAAGTACCCCTGGTGATGCCATGGGACACAGTCTTCTATTTTTATGGGGTCCTGAAGCCCAAGGTAGTTTCGTAAGATGGCTACAACTTGGTGGTCTTTGGAACTTCGTTGCATTACATGGAGTATTTGGCCTAATTGGTTTTATGCTTCGTCAGTTTGAAATTGCTGGCCTTGTTGGAATTAGACCATACAACGCATTAGCTTTCTCAGCTGTTATTGCAGTATTCACAAGTATTTTCCTTATTTATCCTCTAGGACAGCATAGTTGGTTCTTCGCACCTTCATTTGGTGTTGCAGCAATCTTCCGTTATATTCTGTTCATTCAAGGTTTTCACAATATCACTCTAAACCCATTCCACATGATGGGAGTAGCTGGAATTCTTGGTGGTGCTCTACTTTGCGCTATTCATGGAGCTACAGTACAGAACACTTTGTATGAAGATACAAGTATTTATACAGATGGTAAGGTTCAAAGTTCAACATTTAGAGCTTTTGACCCAACACAAGAAGAAGAAACTTATTCGATGATTACAGCGAATAGATTCTGGAGTCAAATCTTCGGTATCGCTTTCTCAAACAAACGTTTCTTACACTTCTTGATGTTATTTGTACCTGTTATGGGTATGTGGACATCTTCAATTGGTATCGTAGGATTAGCACTTAATTTAAGAGCTTATGATTTCGTAAGCCAAGAAATTCGTGCAGCTGAAGATCCAGAATTTGAAACTTTCTATACAAAAAATATACTTTTGAACGAAGGTATGAGAGCATGGATGTCTTCTGTGGATCAACCACACGAAAACTTTGTATTCCCTGAGGAGGTTCTACCACGTGGAAACGCCCTTTAATAGTTTACTTAGAGCCCCTAACCAGAGTATTGAAGAAACTGGTTATGCTTGGTATGTAGGTAATGCCAGATTAATTAATTTATCTGGCCGTTTACTTGGTGCTCATATTGCACACACTGGCCTTATTGTTTTCTGGGCCGGTGCAATGATGTTATTCGAAGTTAGTCATTTCACATTCGATAAACCAATGTGGGAACAAGGCTTAATTTGTATGCCTCATGTTGCAATGTTTGGGTTTGGAATAGGTCCTGGTGGAGAAGTTACTGATGTATACCCATTCTTTGTGGCTGGTGTGATGCATTTAATTTCTTCTGCAGTCTTAGGATTTGGTGGTATCTATCATTCCTTAGCAGGTCCAGAAAAACTTGAGCAAGATTTTCCTTTCTTTTCAACAGATTGGAGAGATAAGAATCAAATGACTAATATCTTGGGTTATCACTTAATAGTATTAGGAGTTGGTGCATTATTTTTCGTTTTTGATTGGATGTTCATTGGAGGCGCTTATGATACATGGGCACCTGGTGGTGGAGAAGTTAGGCTAGTCAGTCCTACATTAGATCCAAGAGTAATACTTGGTTACCTATTTAGGTCTCCTTGGGGTGGCGCTGGTTCAATAATCGGTGTTAACTCAATAGAAGATATAGTTGGTGGTCACGTGTATGTTGGAATTACCGCAATAATTGGTGGTCTTTTCCATATCTTTACCAAACCATTTGGATGGGCAAGAAGAGCATTCATATGGAACGGTGAAGGTCTACTTAGTTATGCTTTAGGTGGAATTTGTGTAGCAAGCTTTATTGCATCAACATTCATCTGGTTTAACAATACTGCTTATCCTTCAGAATTCTATGGCCCAACAAATGCTGAAGCTTCACAGGCTCAAAGCTTTACTTTCCTTGTGAGAGACCAAAGAATTGGAGCTAACGTAGGTTCAACAATGGGACCAACAGGTCTAGGTAAGTATCTCATGAGATCTCCTACTGGTGAAATTATATTTGGTGGTGAAACGATGAGATTTTGGGATTTCAGAGGTCCATGGTTAGAGCCTTTAAGAGGTCCTAACGGATTAAGTCTCGAGAAAATCCAAAATGATATTCAGCCTTGGCAGGTAAGAAGAGCTGCTGAATATATGACTCATGCTCCTAACGCTTCTATCAACTCTGTTGGTGGAATCATTACAGAGCCAAATGCTGTTAACTTCGTTAACTTAAGACAATGGTTAGCTGCTGCTCAATTCTTCCTAGGATGGTTTACATTCATCGGTCATCTTTGGCATGCTGGACGTGCTAGAGCTGCCGCTGCTGGTTTCGAGAAAGGAATCGACAGAAAGAGTGAACCAGCTCTAGAAATGCCTGATCTAGATTAATTTCTATTTCATCTAAAAAAAGCCCTATCTTTTTGATAGGGTTTTTTTTTGCTCAATTTTATTATCTATGTAAATTTTCTCTGAGCCATGGCAAACTTAAACCCATTACATTACTGAAACAACCTTCTATTTTTTCTATATATTTACCGCCTATACCTTCCAAGGCAAATCCTCCGGCGCAATATAAAGGTTCATTTGTATCTACATAACTCTTGATTTCCCAATCTTCCAAATTAGAAAAATAAACTCTTGAACTTACTGTTTTTTTTATTATTTCAGTGATTTTAAAAATTTTGGAAGTTGAATCATAATCCCCAATTATCAGGGTATGTCCAGTATGTAAAAATCCAAATTCTCCAGACATTTTTTTCCATCTAATAAATGCCTCCTCTTTATTAGATGGTTTTCCATAAGCTTCTCCTTTAAATTCAAAAATTGAATCGCACCCAAGTATTTCTAAAGGACCATAATCAAATTCTTCGGGCAATGAAATGTTTTGAATATTTTCAGATAAACTATTGGCCTTTTGAAAAGATAATTCCAAAGCTAAATTAAATATATTCTTTTCTTGAATAGTAGTTTCATCAAAGTTACTTGATATTTGGATAAATTCGATTTGACAATTTTCTAGTAATTTCTTTCTAGATTGAGAAGCAGAGGCTAGAATTAACACAAATTTTTTACCAAATTATAATTCAATTTAATAATTAATAAATTTTAAAATTAATATAAATTACTAATGGAGTCAGAAGCAAAATTACATAAAATAAGGAAACCAATAATGGTCCTAGGTACTTCAAGTGGAGCAGGAAAATCCTTAACAGTTACTGCTATTTGCAGGATTCTTAAAAATTTAGGAGAAGAACCAATACCTTTTAAAGGACAAAATATGAGTAACAACGCTTGGGTTGATTGGGAAGGTGGAGAGATGGCATATTCACAAGCACTTCAAGCTTTTGCTTGTGGTATTAATCCCTCAACAGAAATGAATCCCATTTTATTAAAACCACAAGGAAACTCACTAAGCGAGGTGATTCACCTTGGCAAAAGCATAGGCACCACAACCGCAAAAAATTACTATAAAGATTGGTTTATTCCAGGCTGGGAAGTAATTAAAAAAAGTCTAAATTCTATTTATGAAAGGAATCCGAATTGCCGCTTAATTATCGAGGGGGCTGGCAGTCCGGTAGAGATGAATTTGATTCATAGAGACCTTACTAATTTAAGAATTGCAAAATATTTAAATGCGAATTGCATATTAGTTACTGATATTGAAAGGGGAGGTGTATTTGCACAAATAATTGGCACTCTTGAATTAATGAAGCCTGAAGAAAAGAAACTTATTAAGGGAATTATTATAAATAGATTCAGAGGAGACCTATCATTATTTGAAAATGGGAAAAAATGGATAGAGAATAAAACTCAAATCCCTGTTATTGGTATTATTCCTTGGTTAAATGATTCATTTCCTCCAGAGGATTCTTTAGATTTAATAGAAAAAAAATCACTTTCTAAAAATCCTGAAATCAAAGTTGGGATTGTAAAGTTGCCCTCCATAAGCAACTTTTCAGATTTTGACCCTCTAGAAAATGAAGAAACAATATTAATTGAATGGATTAGAGAATCACAAAACCTTAGTAAGTATGACTTCATTATTCTGCCGGGCAGTAAACAAACGATTAAAGATCAAATATTTCTTGAAAATTCTGGCTTATCAGGAGATATAAGGGAATATTCAAATAACAAAGGGAATATTATTGGAATATGTGGAGGTTTACAAATGTTAGGGACTACACTTGAAGATCCTTATTTTAAAGAGGGTTCCAAAAATTATTCTGAACAAAAAATTAAAGGGATTGGATTACTACCATTAAAAACGACTTTCTTTAAAAAAAAATTAACACGTCAAATCAACTCTAAATCTATATGGCCATGCCAATCAGAAATTAATGGATTTGAAATTCATAATGGTCATACTGTATTGGATGAAATTCAAAGTTCATTAAAGATTAAACCTATTTTTAAAGATTTAGATCTAGGTTGGTACAAAGAAAATAATAAAGGCGGAACTATTGCAGGAACATACATTCATGGGATCTTTGAAAATGATAGTTGGAGAGAGGAATATATTAATTTAATAAGGAAGAGTAAAAATTTACCAATATTAAATAAAAAATCAATATCTTATAAAGAGAAGAGACAATCAATTATTGATAATCTTGCGAATGAATTCCACAAACATTTAAATCTCAAATCATTTTTAAGTTGAAAGAAAAAAATATAAAAGTAATATGGCCAAACAATGAAGAAACATTCGTCTCTGAGGGAGATGATTGGTTCTCAACTGCAAAAAAAGCAGGTTTAGAAATTCCAACTGGCTGCTTAACAGGTAGTTGCGGTGCCTGTGAGATAGATGTAAATGGTGAAACAGTGAGGGCTTGTATCAGTGAAATTAAAAAAAATAAAGAATGTACTTTAAAGGTTTCTTTAACTACAGATCCCTTTTGGGAAAAATAAATTTCACTAAAGATTACCTATTATTTAATTAGATAAAGAAAAGTAAAAGAATAATCTTATTTAGATCAAGAATAAAAAACATCCTGCAAAAAATCCACTTAAATGACCTAATAAACTTACCCCTGGCAAAAATGAGAAAATTAAACCTATAAGGCATATTGTCTTTGACATTTTTTGCACTTCGTAATTTGATTTTAAACCAATTTTTTTGCCTAAAAAGTGACTCTTTCCATAAAAAGACGTTAACAGTAAGAATCCAAATAAAGCATAAATTATTCCACTAAATCCTAAAGTGGCATAGTTGGGATAGAAATTAAGAAAGTACGATAAAATCTTTTCATAAACCCAGATAATAAAAAAATTCAAAAAAGAACAAATTAAAATAAATTTCAGATAAAAAAATCTTCTTTCTATTCCAAGTCTCATCAAAAAATATCTAGTAATGATTATTCCACCAATGTTTGATAATAAGTGATTTAAATCTGAATGAACTAGGATTGATGTAAAAATCCTATAAGGTTGATCACTAATTAATCTTGGTACAAAGTAAAAATATTCTTTATCAATGACTCCAATTAAATCTGTAAGTAAAAAAACTGCAATTAAAAGTGATGCGCTTAGGATATATTGCCAATCATATTTAGATATTGAATTATTAATAGTCATATTTTCTTTAGTTTTATACTAAAAGAATATCTAATATCTACTTACTTAGAGGAAAAGACCCTAAAAAGGGCCTTTTTAAAGTCTTGATTTTATATTAGCTTTAGTAAACTTTGCAATGAGAACTTGTTGGGTGGTCTTTGCATTCTTTTTCCCAATAATCTTGTCTTTGATCTTTTGGTAGTTGATAATTAAAATCATGCATTCTCCAAATATCTGAAGTTGCATTTCTAAGGGCAGTGAATGGAGTGGTTAGTCTCATAAAACCTCCTATATCTCTACTCTTTAATTATCCTCTTATTCAACTGAAATGAATAGAGTATTAATACCCGAGTATTAGTGCTTTGTGGTTGTAGCGACTATCTTTTCCCATTCGTTAGGAGTATAAATAATTCAGGAGTCAATAGCACTTCATCGACTTTGTGGACAGCGAGGTGCATAAGACTCGAAGAGGGCAAATAAATGCCCTCTTATTTATTTTTAGGACTCCAGAAACAATAAATTTACGGAGAGTCAGAAGTTGAGTTCAGTCCGTATGTGCCGCTATAGGATAGATAGGTAAGGGCAAACCAACTCATAGTTGATAATCCCACAACACATCCCAGAACAGTTAATTAAAACTTTTTAATATTCTTGATCAGAATTGATTAATATTCTTTAGTAGTTCAAAATATAAAATATTAATTAAAAGTTTAAGAAAATGGCAATATCTAAAAAAATGAATTTGAGGTTAGAGAAAATTGAAGACCTAATTGATCAAGGTTACGTACTTAAGTCTTCATTTATAAAAGATTTTTATCATCAATTAATCGATAAAAAAGGTAAAAGAGTTAATACATTTCAATTTAGTCCCTTTAGATCTAAAAAAATTGAAGGTAACACTTTACCTGGCATATCCTGGATTGCTTATTTTATAGGACCATTATGTGCTGTAAAAATTAAACACTGGGGTTATTTCTGGATAGCTGGCATCTTATTTTTTATTTCAGCACTTATCGATCTCGGGTTAACAAATGCTTTCAAAGTTGATATAAATTTATCAATCCTAATAAGTCAAATATTTAATTACATTTATGCCATAAACTTTCCTTACCAAAGATGGTTATTCTCAAAATCAAATAAGAGAGAATTAGGAAATTTAAAATCTTATCTTTATTCAATCTTATTACTTAATTTAGTTTTAATACCAAGCATATTAATTTCTGCGATTCCCAATAATATTTATCAAGGTCAAAATATTGCAACTTTAAATATCAGTAATTCAGATCTTCCAAACAATGTCTCTGTTGATTCAACAATAGGAGATAATTTACAAAATGAACCTAAGTTAGATTATTCAGAATCCTCTGACTATATTTATAAAGTTAATAAATCAGGTGAATATTTTTCAAAAGGAGTTATTGAATTTGAAAAAGGAAATTACGAAAAAGCTATAAAAGAATTTAATAGTGCAATTGATGTTCTTCCTCTAAATGAATCTTTTTATAATCGTGCACTAGCAAAGGATTCATTAGGACAATATGAAGGAGCAATTGAAGACTTTACAAATGCAATTGCGAAAAAACCAGATGATTTTGCATCTTATACAGATAGAGGATTAGTTAAAAATAAAATTGGAGATTTCAAAGGCGCTTTAAAAGACTACAATAATGCTCTTAGCATAAATCCAAAATATTCTATCGCTTTTCATAATCGTGGTATTACGAAAGGCCAAGGCCTTGGTAATGAGAAAGGTGCTTGTGAAGATTTTCAGGAGGCGATTAATTTAGGTAACGAAATTACTTTAACTTTTTTCAAAAATAAGAAAAATTCTATTTGCCAAAATATTTTTAAAAAGGATCTAACTAATCAAAAAAATGATCTTTCTATAAGAAAAGATCCTCCCATATTCCCTAATTATAATGTTGAGTGCCCTAACTATATTAAAGTAGAAGGCAAAGAAAAAATATGCCTCAAATAACCTTTAACGGAGAGGGTGGGATTCGAACCCACGAATAGTTGCCTATTAAACGATTTCGAGTCGTTCGCTTTCGACCACTCAGCCACCTCTCCACATGTTTATAAGTATGCAACAAAATATAAATCACGGTCTATTTAAATCTTAATTTTTAATCCCACCCCGCATCTTTCATCAACTTTATTGCCTTAGAGTTACTTGCTCCAAGTTCCACAACTGTTACTTTATCAGGGATAAAATCTCCAAAGGCTCTAACAATTGAATTTTGACTAACCTCTTTCAAAGGATGTTCAAAAGTAGGGCCTGCAAGGCCTTTACTTCCTTTTGGGGATGCTAGATATTCAAGAAGCTTAATAGCTTCATCTTTGTTTGTAGCGTATCTAGCTACTCCGCCAGCACTAACATTTACATGCGCAGGATTAGGTGTTAAAACTGATGTTTTTTTCGCATATAAAGCATCTCTTCTTCCATTTACACCTGCCAGCATTCTTGCAACATAGTAATGATTTACAATCCCTACACCACACTTTCCTTTAGAGACTGCTCTAACAATAGAAATATCTCCTGGGAAAAAAGGCTTTGATACATTTGAAATCATCCCATTAAGCCATTTTTTAGTAACCTCTTCCCCCTCATTAATGATTTGATTTGCCACCAAAGATTGATTATAAGGACTTTTTCTATTTCTTAAGCATACTTTTCCTTTCAAAGAGGGGTCAGAAAGATCAGTGAAATCTTTAATCTTGCTTACATCTACTCTCTTTGGATTTGCCACGATAACTCTCACCCTTCTAGTTAATGCATACCATTTTTTATTAGGGTCTTTTAATCCAATAGGAACATCATTTTCTAATGATGCAGAATCTATGCTTTGAAGCAAACCTAATTTTGAAGCATTAGTAATTCTTGCTGCGTCAACAAGTAAAATTAGATCAGCTTGAGAATTTCTTCCTTCTCTTTTTAGTCTTTCGATTAAAGAAATCCCAGCAGCTTCGATTAATCGAACTTTGATACCAGTTTCTTCTGCAAATTTTTTATACACATTTCTATCAGTGTTGTAATGTCTTCCTGAATAAACTCTGACTTCTTTTTCTGTTGAATTTACAGGTAAATTAACATTTAGTAGAAATGAACATGTCAACACTGAATAAATTAAATTTTTAAGTTTTTGCACTTTTTAAAAATAGTTTATAAGGTTACTTTATACCCATACAAACGGTACAAACTTTTAAAGCGAACTTGTATACATCAAGATGTATCATTTTTTATATTTAATATGAACTATTTAATCTATCAGTTATTAAATCCTAGAGAAATAAATTCAATAAAAAATGAATTAGAGAAATGCCACGAAGACTGGGAAGATGGCAAAAAAACAGCTGGCAGTCACGCTTCAATCGTAAAAAATAATTTGCAATTTAATAGAGAATCTGAAATATCGAAAAAATTCTCCTATTTAATCAAAAAGAAAATTCTTTCAATGCCTTTAATAAAAAGCTTTGCCTTACCAAAATTAATACATGGAATAATGTTTACGAAATCAATAAATGATATGAAATATGGAAGACATATTGATAATCCATATATGTCTACAGGTAGATCAGATTTATCTTTTACCATTTCATTAGCTGATAAAAGTACATACGACGGGGGAGAACTCATTATTGAAGATATGAATTCAGAAAAAGAATTCAAATTAAATTTAGGGGAGATAATTATTTATCCAAGTACTTACTTGCATTCAGTTAAAGAGATTAAAAATGGAGAAAGAGTAGTATGTGTGGGCTGGATAGAAAGTTATATAAAATCAATCGAGGAAAGAGAATATTTATTTGATCTCGATGCAGGAGCAAAAGGCTTACTTGCTAAAAATGGGAGGTCAGAAGAATTAGATCTTATTTTCAAGTCTTATTCTAATCTTTTGAGGCTACTTGGTAGTTAAAGAATCATTTTATACAATAAAAAGAAAATTGTTAAAAAAAAATTTAAAATACAAAAAGAATCTTAATTATGAAATGCCAAAAAAAAGTTCGATTGCATTATTTATTGCTGCCACTAGCGCATTAACGATTTCATCATCTGTTAATAGTGGGGAGAATGATATGGGTGGTCTAAAAGAGTGGAATACAGAAATGGATATAGATGCTGATTTTATATTGGATAAAGATGCAAAAAAGATTGCCGATGAAGCAGCTAAGTCAAGTACTTGTATCCCTATCGGAGAAGGAGAAAATTGCTGGTAAGTATCTAAAATAAATTTATCCAAATATACATCTTTTTCAAAAGTAAAAAAAAACGCCCTTATTTGGGCGTTATTTTTTGTTCAAATTTGAATTTAGAATTTGAATGTAGTATTTAATACATATCCTGTCATGTCAACTTCATTACCTGTTGAACCATGCTTTGATTTACCACCAAAGATTGCGGGGGTAACAGTAACTGAATCATTTACTTTGTAGTCATAATATACTTCATACAAGAATGGATTAACTGTATCATCCTCATGTTTTTGAGGTTGACCGAAAGCAACACCAATCCTGTCATCAGCATTAATCATGTCTTGCCAAGTAAGACCTACAAAGTAAGCAGTAGTATTGGAGTTACCTGAAGCACCAGTTTCTGAAGTATCATAACCAACAGAGATTGAAGGGGTGGCTGTACCAGTACTTTCTGGTCTCCACCAACCTCTTAAACCGATATTGGTACTGCTACCGTCACCACCTCTTGCTTTCCCATCTACTGACTGGAAATAAGAATCAGACCAGCCATTATATTTCAAGTTCATAATTGCTGAAACTGAATATTGTGGCTTAGTAAAACCAACCTGTGTAGCCCAACTTGTTGCTACCTCATCATTTAATATTCCATTTGAATTACCTGTCTGAGAAGTAAAGTTAGAACTTATTGCAAAACCATTATCTGCGTTATAAGCCCATCCAGCCCCTGGACTTGTGCTCGCACCATAAGCAGCAGCATTACCACCAAGTGTAAACGCCTTTAATACAGGTTTATATATCGAAGGAGTTGTTCCATGCATATAGTAATTTTCGATCTTTGGACCAAACCAAACAGTGTGATTCTCACCGATTGGAGTTGTGTACCAAATCTTATCTACAGTAAGCATATCTCCAGCCTTTCCTGTACCAGCACTTAGGTAAGTGTTATAAGGCGTTTTGATATCTGACCAACCGTCATGGTTACCAGTTTTAAGTCTGACGTAAAGATTATCATCACCCGTAAAACTTGAATTCAAGTTCATTTGGTATGTATAAGCCGCCATCAATTGGCCAGTGTATCCTTCAGATAGGTTTGTCGCACCTTCGGTATCTACACTACCTACTGTAAAGATAGCTTTACCATCTAAAGTAGTTGTATCTGAGAAGCTACCAGCTTCAAAATCATTTTTTTTACCCTTTAGGCCATCAACAGGAGCTTTAAGGTTCGCAATATCTTCACTAACTTCGTTAATGAATGTTTTACTATCAATTCTTGAAGATTTTGTTCGGCTACTAGAGTAGCTATTTATTTCTTCTAGATTTACAACATCGTAAGCTTGAGCAGCTATTGGAACTATCAAGCTCAAAGATGCACCTGCAACCATCATTTGTTGGAAGAGTATCATTTTTACCTCACACTAAAAAAACCCATAAAGTTGGGTAATTAAATTGTATCTAGCGTAAATTTTCTAGGTAGGAATATAAGATCCATTTACACGTAACAAATTTTACAAATTTGTATTTTTGAAAAAATACTCAAATATTTTAATTTTTTAATAAGGGAAAATTCAATACATCTCTCTCCTCTATCCAAGATGAAGCTACTTCTCTGGCTAACTTTCTGATTTTTTCTATATATTGGGCACGATCAGTTACAGATATTACGCCTCTAGCATCAAGCAAATTAAAGGTATGGCTACACTTTAAAACATAATCAAGAGCGGGGTAAGTGAGCTTCTTTTCAATTAATGCATTTGCTTCATCTTGATATATCTCAAATAATTGCCTTAGATTTTCAGGATTAGATTCAGTGAAATTATATGAACATTGACCTTTTTCAAATTGGAGCCAAATATCACTATATTTCAAATCTTTGTTCCAATTTAAGTCCCAGATACTTTCTTTATTCTGTAAAAACATTGCAATCCTCTCTAAACCATATGTAATTTCAATTGGTATTGGTTGACAATCAACTCCCCCGCATTGTTGAAAATAAGTAAATTGAGTAACTTCCATTCCGTCTAGCCATACTTCCCAACCCACGCCCCAAGCTCCAAGAGTTGGAGACTCCCAATTATCTTCAACAAATCTTATGTCATGATTTTTAGGCTCTATTCCAAGAGATTCGAGAGATTCCAAATATTTTTCTTGAATACCATCTGGAGAAGGCTTGATTATTACTTGATATTGAAAATAATGTTGGGCACGATTAGGATTATCACCAAATCTTCCGTCTGTGGGTCTTCTACATGGCTCAGCATATGCAACAGACCAAGGTTCTGGTCCAATTGCCCTCAAAAAAGTTTGAGGATTCATTGTGCCAGCACCCTTTTCAGTATCGTAAGGCTGCATAATCAAACAACCCTCTTTGGCCCAAAAATTATTTAGATTTTGAACTATATCCTGAAAAAACATCAAATTTTAAAAAAGTTTAGAATTTAGATAAATGCCATTAAACATAATAACAAAGCTTAAAACAAAAAATATTTTTCATTTCTAAGTTCTAAAAAGCATTATCTGGTATTTAGATTCCATAAAATTTAATCCAATATAAACATAAATTTGAAATTAATCATGAAAAAAATCTAGAGGCAATGGACCAAAAGTACTAGAATCTTCCGCATTTTCATCATACTGGCAAGTTATTAAAATTCCTTCTCCAAGACCATTCTCAGATCTAACAAAAACTTTACCAGTTTTTTGGTTAGCTTTTAAGAAAACACTCCCATCAGCATGAAGAGAATTTATATTATCAAATTTTATTGAAGAATATTTATTAGAAATTGATTGCAATGCTTCAATAGCATTAGTATCAGAAGGTGCCATAATGCCTATTGTTATCCAATCGGCATTAAAAATATTAGTTTGTAGTTCTCCTAATAGATTTTTTTCTTGAATACTGCTTAAAAGAGGAGCAGTTCTAAAACTGTTTAAATCAGCTAATTTATTTATTTCCATTAATCAGTACCTAAAACAATAACTATTAATCAAAGGTTCTTCCATTCCAAGCCCACATTGAAGCAGGCACATCCTCGAATGAAATATAAATCTTGTCTATTGGAATTCCCATTTTTTCATAAACAAAATTAGATATTGGCTTTGCCATCTCTGAAGGATTTAAAGAGCCTATTGACTTAATCTCTAAAAAGCAAGAAGGGGTCTCATCGTCAAAATACATTTCTAAATTATCATCTAATTTAGCCATAACAAAAGTTTTCGGTTTATTTGTTAAGGAGGATACTAATATTGAGATTTCTTCAAGTAATTTTTTCTTATCCTCTATTTTTGCTGAAGTAGATACATTAATATAAGGCATATTTATTTATGCTGCTAAATTATCTTTTTGAAAATCATCATATAAATTTAAAGTTTTATTTTTTAAAACTTTTTTTGATGAAAGATATGCCATATCATATTGACTTATTCCGTTCTTATAAGGATTGAAAAGGGCATTTTTAGATCTATTTTTTTTGCTCCTTTTGAATTCAATCATTTTTAACAAAATTATTAATTATTAATTTAACTTTTTTTGAATAGATGTCTAGCTTTTTTAAAAATCTTTAATCAATTAAATGAAAAATATATTTCTTATTCACAATATGAATATATATTTACTAAATTTGGACTAAATTACTTAAGTAACCCTTTTGGAAGTTTTAAATAATTATCAAAGAAAAAAACTTGATGAAAGCAATGATGAAGAATTTTATTCTGACCCTAAATTTGTTTATCATTTAGATGCAAACTTTAGGCAATATCTATCAAATATTTATAAAAAAGAAATTTCAAGTTATTCAACTGTCCTAGATTTAATGTCTAGTTGGGATAGCTACCTTCCTCAAGAGAAAAAATATAAAAAGGTTATTGGGCATGGGTTAAACAAACAAGAACTTGAGAAAAACAAAATTTTTGATACTTATTGGATACAAAATTTCAATTCAAATCAAGAAATTCCTTTAGACAATGAAAGTGTTGATTATTGTTTAATGGTAGCTGCATGGCAATATTTACAATATCCAGAAAATTTAACTAAAGAAATTGAAAGAATTTTGAGTAGTCGAGGTAAATTCATAATATCTTTTTCAAATAGAGCATTTTGGCATAAGGCTCCTAACATATGGACTTCATCCACTGAAGATGAAAGAATTAAATATGTGAGAAAAGTATTAATATCAAACGGATTTAATGAGCCAAGAATAATAAAAAAATTTAATGAAACAGCCCTAAATATCTTCAATTTTTTTAGTAAAGACCCATTTTATTGCTTAATTGCAACTAAAGAGTAAATAATACCTTGCTATATTTAAGACAAATTCATTAACAAAGATCTATAGCCATACTTTTAGATTTTTACTAACATTGGATAGTTAAAATTAATAATATGGGCTCTAAAAGAGAAAAATATCCTGAAAAATGTCCTTGGGATCTCGGACCTAATCAGCATTTAGCTAAAGAAGAAAACTGGACTTTAAGATTAGGGGAAGCAAACGTGTGTTTTAGCAAAAATAAATTAGACAATAATTATTTTCATGTAATTAGTAATGAGAATGAAGAACAAATTTTAGCTTTCAGAGCTAGGCTTCTTTATCAAAAACTACTTGATAAAGGATTTAGATTGGTTGAATAAAAACTTATTTCGATAAAATTAAATCCTCAAAAACAAACTTTTGTGTCTCATCTTCTTGATTTTGGTTTAAATATTTTATTGATCTCGAATTTAAAATCCAATCATCATTTTTACCTATATTTATAAAATCATCTTTGTATTCAAATTTTTGAGAATTTGCCTCTAGGGTTTTTGGATTAATTTGTTGACTAGTATATTTTTTACTAAGAAAACCGACTCCAGTATCAAAAAATTCCTCAACAAAAATCTCAATAATTGTTCCATGTATTTTTCTATAAACCATATTAATACAATCATCTTTAACCCTGTACTTATCTCCCTCGTTTCTCCCAGAAACAATCATTTCAATTCCATTTTCAGAACTTTTGAGTAAATTAAAATTATTTTCTGAATGAACTGAATAAAATTCTCTTTTTACCCTGTGAATACATACTTCAAACAATTGAGAGGCAATACTTTTTTTGATTTTTTCATCGGCTATATTTTTAACTTCAGGTTTAAAGTTTTCATCTAATGAGAACTCACCTTCATAAGCATGTTCATCAAATAAGTAAGTACATTTACCTTTATATCCTTTGAAATCAGTATTCCATGTGTATCTTTTTTCATAAGCATTCTTAAAAATATCTTTGCAACTATGTTCTTTTAAATTTTTCATTATGTTTTAAGATTTACAAGCAATAATACAAAAAAGAATCTCTCATTGAGATAGAAAGTTTTAATTTATAAAATTGCATACTATTTTTTGGGTTTTTTTCAAAAATTTAAGCCAAAGAGGGAATTTCAGCTTTTAATTGCTTAGCCCAAGACTCAAGGCGTGAATCTGTCAAATCAGATTCACTATCTTCATCAAGTGGCAACCCACAGAAACTTTCTCCAATGACACTTTTTGATTCGTCGAAGGTATAAGAAGATTTGTTCACGTACCCAACCATTTCAGCACCAGCTTTTGCAAAATAACTATGAAGTTCTTCCATTGCATCACAATAATTTTCAGTATAGGTAGAAGAATCGCCTAAACCAAAAATTGCTACTTTTTTTCCTGATAAATTTAGTTTGCCTATATCTTCTAATATTGAATCCCACGAAGTTCCAGATCTCTCCTCGTCTGCTCCAGTATTCCAAGTTGGCAGGCCACAAATAATACCATCAAGATTTTCAAATTCTGAAAGATCATCAACATCTGACACATCTTTTGGTGATTCTGCTGAAGGAATAAAGTTGTGAAGACGATCTGCAACATCTTCAGTTTTTCCAGTTGTAGTTGCGTAAAAAATTCCTACTGTCATAAATTTAAAATTCTTTCTTTAAAATAATAGAAGCAAACAAAAGAAAAATTTCCAAAAAAAAAACTTTTTCAAGTTAAATTTTATACTAATAATTGTTAGAAAAAGCTTTTAAAAATAATCTACTCAAAAATCTTTAAGCATGAATAGTAAAACTTCTGATAGCAATCTAAATAAAATCATTGATGAATATAAATTTAATGGGCAGAAAAAGTTCAAATTAATTGTTTTATTTGGTTTATTAGGAGATTTTGATAGCTTTGAATATGCAATAAATTTGAAAAATTTTATCGATAAAAATCAAGATAACAATTTAGATATTTTTGCAATTGCTATCGGGAACCAAAATGGGAAAGAAAAATTCTGTAAATTTACTGGCTTTCACAAGGAAAATTTAATAGTTGTTTCTGATAATCAAATCCATAATAATCTAAAAGTCTCAAGAGGATTAGATATTGGTTTAGGAGGTTGGATCAATATGCTTTTGATGCTATCAGGGATAAATTCTTTTAAAACAATCAAAGAAGTTATTAGAGGTTATACCGGCGACCGAAAAGCAAAGCAAATCTATTCAGAATTTGACAAAATTGATATTTTAAAATTTTTAAAATTTTCAGGTAATTCTTTTAGAAAGATTTTCGGGAATGGTTATTTGAGACCATTTGAATTAGCAACATTTAGATTAAAAAATATGAATGAAATAATTCAAAATTGGAGTGATTATATTCTTAATGAAGAATACCTTCCTCAAAGAGGGGCTTCTTTTCTATTGAATAATAAAAATCAAATTATTTATAAATTTTTTTCAAAGGATGTTCTTGGATATTCATCAAACATGAGGGATCCCTTAGGATTTTTGAATGATTTAATTAAAGAATAGTTTTTAAAATATTTTTATGAATGTAGATATATTTGGATATTTTGCAGCGATTCTAACAACAGCAGCATTTCTACCTCAATTGATAAAAACTTTAAAAACAAAAAAGGCAGATGATGTTTCTTTGGCAACATTAATAATGTTTATTATCGGTGTTTTGTCTTGGATTATTTATGGTTATAAAATTTCTTCTACACCAATATTGATAGCAAATATAATTACCCTGATCTTAAATTTATTGATATTAATCTCTAAAATATATTTTTCAAAAAACAAAAAATGAGTAAAAAAAATTTTTTAAAGTAATAAACTTTAGATTTATAAATTGAATCTTGATTAGAATAGAACAAAAAGTTTACTGATCTTGAAAACTTCAAAATGCTGGGTTTGGTTTAAAGGAAGCCTTAACAATAGTGGATATTGGAAAGAAGGTTTTACTTGTACCTTTGATGAGAACCCAGGAGTTTTAATAGAAAGTCCTGCTTACGTAACTTGCAGAGTTCCTACATGGAGAGTTTTGACTAAAGAACCAGAAAATTTATATAAATCTCCTCTAATTCCAGACAAAGCAGTATGGAAAATAATTTAAATCCTCAATAAATAATAAAAAACTTTTTGACTGCACTACGAGGAGTTAATATTGCTTTAATAAATATTTAATTAATAGCATCTACTCTCTTTTTATAAATATCATCCCTTTTTTAATCTTTGGTATTCTTCTGGGGAAAAAGAATCCAAAGATCTCAAAATATATAGCAATACCTCTAATAAGATTTGGTATTCCATTAAGTGTAATGGGTCTCCTATTAAAGGAAGGTATAGATATAAACCTAATTAAAAGTGCATTTTTAGCATTCTCTGTAATTGGATTTTTAATAACATTAATAAATATAATCCCAATATTTAAGAAGAGGCTTCCAAATCACACATTACAGCTAGCAGGCCTAATAGGAAATACATCATTTCTTGGAATACCAATTGCGCTAGCTCTTCTACCTTCAACAACTATAAATTTCACTATTGGATTTGATTTAGGAACAACACTTTTCGCTTGGATATTTGGACCTTTTTTTCTTCAAGAAAAATCTAACAGCAATAACATCCCAAACATCAAAGGACTTTTAAATGCATTGATAAAAAGCCCTGCATCAAGAGGGATCATTGGCGTACTTCTTGCATATCTTTTTCAAATAGATGAAATTTTAGGCAATTATCTTTGGATTCCTGCAAGAATAGTTATTGCTTTGGCAATAATAATTGTGGGAACAAGACTTGGAATAATCACAAATCAAAATGAGAGGATTTTGGATCTAAATGAAGAAATCAAATTTTCAATTCTATTAAAGTTATTCATTCTTCCCTTTATTATTTTTTTTGTATGTAAATTCTTAAATTTTAACTTCTATCAATCATCTGCAGTAATTCTTCAGGCAGCAACTCCAACGGCAATATCTACAATATTGATGGCAGAGGCTTATGGTGTGAAACAAAAAATAGCTTCAAAAATTCTTTTTACCACAACTTTAATTTCATTAATTACAATTCCTCTATTAAAAAATTTTATGAATTTATTTATTCAAACAATTTGAATGAAAGTTTCAATGATTGCATGATTAATGAATATTGTAAAGATTATATCCTGATAACTAAATAATGTCTTAAGATTTAGGTTATGAAGTCAGCATTCCCTGAAAATGAATATATCCCTTTGGATCTTAGGATTTCTGTAAGGAGGGATACTCTAAGGCTTATCTCCGAGATGGCTAAAGATATGGGAATAAGCATTAATGAAGTTTTTAGTTTTTTAGCCGAAGATTCTGTAATCGATCTCGAATTAATGGAAGATTTGAATAATATCGATATCCCAAGCAAGTGCAGCCTTGATGACCTAAAAAACGCTCTTCTTAAAAAAAGACTTTGTTAAAATTTTTCAACTTTTCTATTTTTCCAATCAGATTTATAACCACTATTCACTAAAAATTTAGAATACTTATTTAAATCGCTTTTCTTAATACGCCATAAATTATAAATCCCAAATTCACCCAATTTTTGATGATTAATTTTTGACCATTGCTTTCCGCGGGAAGAATATGCATCTATCACAACCAATAGAGATTTGTATTCATAATCAGGTTGATCCTCATAATTTTCTCTCTTATCAGTATTTAGCCTGTCTGACAGATTAATTAATCCTTCTTCAGTATTTGGCTCATAAAAAACTATTTGTCTCGAATAATAATGTAATGACGGTTTTCTTATCCCGATCATTGCTAAAGTTTCCCTCCCCTCACGAATATCTAAAATTAATTTTGAGATATTCCTTAAAGGTAATTGTCTAGAAGTATCTGCTAATTTTCTAATTGGGGGCATCAAAAAAGATTGTCCAATTAAAAGTAAAATTTGAAGATAAAAGAGGATATTTTTGGATTTTAGGGAAAATAAAATTATTGCAAGAATTGTAAATGAAGAGAAGAGCAATTTTGCTTTAAAAATTATCCCTGAACTTATTAGTTCAGATGCAAGATTAGGCATTTCAGGATCATTTATCAAACTTAACCAAATATTTGAGAAAAAGAATGCAACAGATACACCAAAGAAAATTAAAATATTAAAAATCCATAAATATGAATAACTGTTATTTGAAGTTTTTAAGCTTATAAAACTATTACTTATTAAAATTGCCGCTGCTGGAATTGCAGGTAACCAGTAGCTTGGTAGTTTCGTAGCAGAAATACTAAAGAAAATAAAAACTGATAATAACCAGCATAGACAATATGTATGAAGGGTTTCAGTGACTTTGGAACTTTCTTCAGAACTTTTCAAATACTTCTTAAAGGCTTCAAATATCCCGTGATACAAAAAAGGAGTAAATGGCAATGAACTAAATATCATTATGAAAAGAAAAAACCAGAAGGGTTCTGCATGATTATTTACAACTGAGGTATATCTTTGAAAATTATGGTAACCAAAAAAGTTATCCCAAAAAGGTTTTCCCTCTTTAATTAGTTCTAAAATATACCAGGGAGCACTTATTAGAGTTGTTATTAATAAACCTTTCTTAGGGTTTATCTTGCCAAGCAAATTTTTCCAACCCTTTTGACTAAATAGGAAAGATGTAATGGTCAATATTGTTAAAACAAAAGCAACGGGTCCTTTGGTTAAAATTGCAAGCCCTAAAAATATCCACGCCGAAATGCATTGATCATTATTTTCACTTGCCATTCTTCGCCAAAACAAAAGCAGGCTAATCCCTAATGTTCCAGTAAACAGAGCATCACTCACCGCAGTTCTACTCCAGATAATTATTAATGGAGACAAAGCAAACCCTAATGATGCAACTATTGGGGTAAGAAATTGCTTATCACCCTTTTGTGGCCAACAAAATAACGTATCTCCAATTATCAACATTAAAAATAGTGATCCCAAAGCTGAAGGGAGTCTTGCTGAAAGTGTTCCGAAACTATCCCAAATCTCGTTTTTTGGTAATGAGTAAAAAAAACCCATTAGCCAATAAATTAGTGGAGGTTTATCAAAGCGTAATATTCCATTAACTTTTGGTGTTAACCAATCACCAGATTCACTCATTGCCCGAGCAGCAGCGGCAAACAAAGGGGGGGTTTCATCCACAAGTCCTGTAGATCCTAAACCTAAAATAAAAAGT
>CACAQP010000001.1 GCA_902534685.1 uncultured Prochlorococcus sp. | reverse complement strand
ATTCTTGGTCAAAAAGATTAAAGTTAACGAGCAATTCATAACTCTCACTATCATCATCGACATAATCTTCCTCTAATTCATCGTAAATTGGTTCTTCAAGTTCTCCTGATACGGTTAATGTAACTGCTGATCTGATAAGTTTTAAATCATGTTCTTGAAGAACTGCTTCAGCATTTTTTAGTATTTGTTCATTTTTATCTATTTTATCAATAAGTTCAGGTTCATCTTTTTCATTTATCTTAAAAAGACTCACTGGAGTATCAACTGGTGTTAATAAAGCATATTCTTTGCCTTCAACATTTACTAATTGTTCAAGATAACAAAATAGCTCGTTTCCATTTGAATCATTTAATAAAAGAGTCTGTGCATTATAATTATCATTTGAGTTGGCTTCTTTCATTTAAAAATTATCTATCCTTTTTTATACTAGTATTTTATCTGACGTTTACCAGCTATTTCTTCTAATTCAGGACCCTCTTCGATCCATTGTTCAAGTATTATTTTTGCTGAAAAACTATCAATCAATCCGGATTTGTCTTTTTTTATTCCAAATCTATATGAAGATTCCCAGGTTGAACTATGTTCATTGACATAAGAAAATGGAAGCTTTAATTCATTTGAAAGTAATTGACCGTAATTTTTACAGTCAATAGCTTGAGCTGTCATTTTACCTCTGTCATCTAGTGGTATACCTACAATAAATCCTGTCAAATTAAATTGATTTATATAATTTCTAATGATTTTAATCTCTTGATTATTATCAAACCGTTTTACTGCTGGAAGTATATTTGATGTTATGCAAAGGGGATCACAATAAGCTAATCCTATTCTTTTGATACCTATATCCAAACTCAAAATTGACTTGGGTTTGGGTTTGCAAAATTTCACTTTGTTTTTAATGGAAAAGGAGATGGGTATGGATTGCCTTGAGGACTTAATTTTCCAAAGATTGATTCCAAAGATTGATTTATTATATTTACTTGTTTAGCTTCATTCTTAACTATTGTATTCCTGATAAGAATTATTTCTTGATTTTTTTCTTTGAGATTACATTCTTCGAGAAAAAGATTTAACTGAGAATTTTCTTTATATGTTTTTAAATATGAAACAGGTGATTTTTCAAAAAATCTTTTTATAAATTCTTTTAAAATAGAATTGAATCTCATATCCCAATATTTACTTATAGTTAAAGTATAAATTTCTTCTTTTTGATAATTTATATCTTTTAAAATTGTACATAAAACTGAATTTTCATATATTAAAGCACCACTTTTGGAGTTATTTCTTTTAAGAATGTCTTCTTGATCAAAATCTAAAATATTTCTTATTAAGGAAGATTGATTTGATCTTATGAAATTAACTACTTTTAATATATTTTGTTTATTAATGTTTTGGAATTCGTTAATTAATTCATAGGCATTGGTATTTTGCTTTAAAGATTTATTTAGATCAGAACCATCCCAAAGGATTATTTCTCCTAACGGTTGAAAGCCTAATTCTCTTGAGGTTGAAATGAGGTCAACATTATTTATATCAGAGTTAATTATCCAACTTGAAGTTTTGATGTCTTTTATTGAGATAGATTTTTTTATCAATCCTAAAGTTAATTGTTTATCTGTTAAAGAACACTTGTTGTTAATCAACTTGGTATTAGATATTTTTAAGCAAGTCTCTTTTTTGTTTAAAGGAAAAATATTTAAATAACCAATAATTTCGTTTCCATGTATAGCAATTATGCATTTATTTTTATTTTTCTTAAGGTTATTTAAAAAAATTTTTAAGTCATCAAAGGTATTTATAATTGCCATCTTTAAAAACCAATTATTCAATTCCTTATTTTTAATATCTATTAAAAGGTTAATATGCCTTAAATGGAGTTCTTCAAAAGTTACTTCCATTCCTTTTTTAGATTGAAAAGAATAAGAGGTATCTTTTTTCATTTACTTTTTTTCTCTTATTAATACTATAGGGGTTTTTTCATCTCCATTGCCAGCTGGATTAGATATTAAGTTTCTTTTGAGTATTTTATTTACTTTTTTATTTGAACTAGCTAAGACTTTCACGCCTCCAAGATCATTAACATCGACTACAGCAACATCTATATTTAGATAGTTTGAGACCTCCTTACAAAAAAAATCCGCATTGAGAGGACCCATAACTATACTCTTGTCGTAAGGCGTAACTGTACCACTTATATCATCAATGAGAGATGATTCTGAACCAGTTAACCTGTAAAACATACCCTTAATACCAACTAATTTGAAGAGAAATCCTAAAAATAGTGCAAAGGTTATTCTTGTGACTCCGATTTTATTTATAAGTAATTGCATGCCGCAGGCTGTTGCGAGACTGCTTGTAGGGTGAAAAAAATAACATAAAGCTTTCGAAAATAAACTATATTTTAAATTATTAGGGGATATATATCTATTTTGCATTATCGCTAGCGGACTCTCACCGATTGTTAAAATATCATTTTTTTCTACAATTCCCTTGCAGTATTCAATCACAGTATTTACTGGGTTATCAAAGCAACCAAGTAAATCAGTTTTAATAGCAAAAGCTTTATATTTATTATTTAAAGAAATTTCAAAAACTTCTTTCGGCTTTTGTTTTTGACCATCTAGATTAATTAAAAAACAATCCTTATTATTTGAAATACCAAAATGTCCATAGTTTTCCCAAAAGACTTTTAGCCATAGATATTTTATTTTTTTTCTAAAATTATTAATACTAAATTTATATATGATTCTTACAAATAATTCTGAATTTGACTTGATAATTGTTGTTGGCCAGTAATTCTTTAAATTCTTAATTTTATTATTTTCATATATATAAATATCTTCTTGATAATTAAAATTTTGGCAATATTCGTTACCTTTATTTTTAAAAAAATCTAATTCAAAATTTATATTAGATACCATCGTCTCTTTGGTTTTACTTTTATTAGTTATTTTTAAATTAATAATTAATTCGTTTAAACCTTCCTTTTTTTTGATTTTATAATTTATAGGTATCAAATTTAAATTTGATTTGGGTGAGTTTTTAATATATATATCTGAAAGAATTAAAGAAATTAAGAGAATTAAGAGGATATTTATTAATATCATTTTTTAATTAATTTTTGTTATTATTTTTTTTTTCAGAGATAATACTGTTGTATTCATTAAAACTTTCTACAGAAAATGTCGTGTCTTCTATATCAATTCCTTTTAGTTCTCCAATAACTTTGTTTAATTCATCGATATTAATCAATCCATTTTGATCATATTTAACTTCACCATCACTATTAAAAATAATGGTTTGTGGAATTAATCCGTTCCAATAATAATTAGGTTCATTTCTAAGATCAGACTTTTCTTTATCCTGTAATTCATCAGTTGTTAGAGCAATGATATCTATATTATTTCTCCATATCAAATCTAAACCAGATATTATCGGAGCCATAGCTTTACTATCTGAGCTATCATCAAGATAAAAAAATAAAACTGCGACTCTTTTATTTTTTAATGATTCCTGAAGAGTTGTCTGGGGAGGAACTACAGCTCCATTACCTGCGTATATAGGAAAGATGTTGCCATCGTAACTATCAGAAACTCTAGAGGCAATTACTTTATACGGACTTAAGAAAATTAATGCTATTAGGATCCATTGAATTATTTTCATTAAAGTTTTAAAACTTACTTTGAACTTGATCTTCCTAATCCTTGAAGGATTCCTTTCCCAACTAAACCGATAGCTTTGCCAACGACCTTTGTAAGGAATGTTACGAAGAGATTACCGATGTATTTTACAACAACTTCTAACTGCGGTGCTACGGCATCTCTTATCTCAACTAACAATGTAACTTGTTTTTGTAGCCATTCTAGATTCTCTAATTCTTTCTCCCTATTTTCATTTTTAAAGTAACGGGTAAATTTTTTATCGATAATATCAATATATTCTCGTTTACTCTCATACAAGTAGATAGGCATATAAATATTGTCATGCCAGCGATTGTAGTTGTTAATATTATTTCTAAATCTTTCAAAATTTCTTGTCGATTGTAATTCGGGATTTATAAGTACAGTCCTTAATTCAGGCCAAGAAGAACAAATATTAAAGATTTCAGAAGCTAATAAATTACAGTTCCTTATTGTCCAATTTGAAATTATATTTTCAAGGATCAAAAACGATTCTGTTTCATATAAAGGGAGTAATTTCCCATCATAGTCAAGAGCTTCATTTTTAATAATTGGCTCAATAAAAATTATTGATTCATGTGATTCTCTATCTATCTCTTCGCAACTTACTTCACTATAAATAAAATCATTTATTGAAATAGATTCGTCTCCTTTTTTTAATCGAAAATAGCTATCGGTGATATTTGAAATTGTATTAACTTTAAGTTCTTTTATAAGAGAATTTAAATCATCTTTAAAATCTTTCTCCTTATAGTTTTCCTTAATATTTTTTACTAAATTATCTAACTCATCTAACATTTTGCAAATTAGTCGTGAAATGAATTCTTTCTTTATCCCAGAGAGAATTATCGATGAATTATTAAATTCAACCTGTAGGTTAGTTGAGCTATACCTTTCTTTTAATCTATCTAAAATTAAATTCCATATTTCTGAAGTGTTTTTATCTTTAATAAATACAGTGTTCTTATTTTCTAGATTAATTTTATTTTCAGTGTAAACTGCCTCTGTGTAAAGTTCTAGTGAATTACCCCATAAGAAAATTAGAAAAGATTTTGCAGTAATAAGTTCTCTTAATCTTCCTTTTAAAATGAATTTATAAAATTCTGGTGTTGAATCTGAGTTGACATATTTAAATATATAATTAATTTCAGAATCTATTTGTTTAAGACCTGAAGTTAGAATTTTTTGACTAAAAGAGAGAGGCTTATTTTTATTTAATTGAACTCGGGAATTATTTTCAATATCAAATACCCTTCCTCCATTTGAAATGGTATCAATAGATTCAAGAACTTTTTCTGCACTGGGATTTAAAAGGAAACCTTCAGCATTTAACGCTGGAGGGGTATTTGCTTCATAAACAAGTTCGCCAGAAAGAATTATCAGAAACTTAGACTCATCATATCTTTCTCTTAATTTCAATAATTCTAACCTTATAAGATCTTCTGATTGGAAATTAAGAACATTCCATATAACTAAATCTGGATTTTTATCACCTGTTCCATTATTAAAATTAATATCTAAATTTTGGTCTAGTGATGTTAACTTAAGCGATAAAGATTCTGCTATTAAGCTTGGAGCAATAATCAATATCGATTTTTTTGAAATTAATTCCAAGACTAGATTTCTTATCTCTTATACAAAATTAACTAACAATTACTGCAAACACCAGCCTTAAATCAATTTTTATACTCTTTTATGCGTAGTAATTTCTGTTTAAATCAAAGTCATTTAATCTACCTGATGACAATACATTATTCGCTTCGTTTATCGTGAATTTATTTTCATATAGAGCTTTACCTACAATTACTCCAAAGAGTCCAGAGTTTTCAAATTTTACTAACGATAATAAATCAGAAATTGAACCAACACCTCCTGAGGCTATCACTGGAATGTCAGTAATTTCAAGTATGCTTTTTATGAATTCTTCATTTGTCCCTTCTAACGTCCCATCTGTATTTATATCTGTAACAATAAAACTAGCAATCTTAAATGAAGAAAACTCCTTTACTAGATCAATGGCAAAAATATTAGATTGCTCAATCCAACCTCTTGTACTAACTTTTCCATCTTTTGCATCTATCCCAACAATTATCCTTCCAGGAAATTTATTTGATAAGTCTTTAACTAGTTCTTTATTTTCTATTGCAGAGGTTCCCATGATAACTTTCTCGATACCGTAAGAAAATAATTGTTCTATCCTTTCTTGAGACCTTATCCCCCCACCTATTTGAATAGGTATGTTAACTGTTTTTGCAATCTTCTTTATTGATATATCGTTTGTTGGAGATCCAGTTTTTGCAGCATCCAAATCAACTATATGTATATATTTTGCTCCTTCGCTTTCCCAAAATTTAGCTTGCTCATGAGGCTCTTTGGTGAAGTCTTTTCTTTTATTAAAGTCGCCTTTAAAAAGCCTTACACACTTACCATTCATTAAATCAATTGCTGGTATTAGGTCCATAGAATCATCCTTTTCATTAATTACTTATTAGTAGTACTATTCAATATGTAATTCTATTTAAGATTACTACTTCAGTTAAATATTTTTTGAATATGAAAATTCTTGTAATGGGTGGTACTAGATTTGTTGGCAAGTCTTTGGTTGGAAAGTTATTAAGTAAAAATTATGATATTGATATTTTCACGAGAGGTAATAAAAGTAATCCTGAAAAAACAAATTTAATTAAGGGTGATAGAAATAATTTAGAAGATATCGTCAAGCTAAGAAATAAAAAGTATGATATTGTTTATGATATTTCTGGACGAGAGTTAGAACAAACTAAACTTCTTATAGAAAATTTAGATAACTCTTTCCAAAGGTATATATATGTCAGCTCTGCAGGGGTTTATAAAGATAATTTTGAACTACCCTTATCCGAAGTTGACCCAGTTGACCCAGATAGTAGGCACAAAGGAAAGTTTGAGACAGAAAATTGGTTGAAGAGCCAAAAAATTCCTTTTACAAGTTTTAGACCTACTTATATTTATGGACCAGGGAATTATAATAAAATTGAAAATTGGTTTTTTGAAAGGTTATTTACTAATAAATCTATACCAATCCCTGGTGATGGGTCTTTAATTACTCAGTTAGGCCATGTTTCTGATCTAACAGATGTAATGATTAGGTGCATGAATTTTGAAAATTCTAAAAATAATATTTACAACTGTTCAGGTGAAAAAGGAGTAACAATAAAGGGTTTAATTTATTTCTGTGCGAATGTTCTTGGATTAAACCAAAATGAGATTTCTTTAAGAACATTTGATTATCAAAAATTAGATCCTAATTCACGAAAGGGATTTCCAATTAGATTAAATCATTATCAGACTGATATCTCTAAGATAAAACTTGATTTAAAGTGGGCGCCAACTTTTGATTTACTTAATGGTTTAAAGGATAGTTTTGTGAATGATTTTAATAATAAAAAGAGTGAGAAATTTGATGAAAATTTAGATAATATTCTTTTTAATTCTTAAATAGCCTAATAAAGTCACAAAAGTCAGAATGAATCCTAACCAATAAAAAATTAAAGCCAAATTATTCAATAAGCTAATTTTTAATGGGGTAAAAAAGGTGATTACTGAAATAAAAAAGAAAAATGTTTTATATTTACCTAACATTGATGCTGGTAAACCGTCTTTTGTAGAGTTCCTTAGGCTAGAGATAATTAATTCTCTAAATAAAATTAATGACAATGACCAGAAGGGTATAATATTATTTTTACAAAGGAAGGTCAAAGGAATTAAATAGAATACTTTATCGCTTAAGGGATCAAGGATAGCTCCTAATCTGGTTTTAAGATTAAATTTCCTTGCAATTAACCCGTCAAAATAATCAGTTAAACCTCCAATAATAATCAATATAAAGACTTGAAAAGGTCTGTTAATTTCTAAAAAAAGTATTAATGGAAATACAAGGAAAAGGCGAGATATCGATAATAAGTTGGGAACTTTCAATGCCAAATTTTTAAGATTTTTTTTTAATAACAAATTAGTTTTTGCATATAAAAAATATATTACACTCTCAACAAACTTAAATTTTTAGTAAAAATTTTAAATGATTTTTGATGCTAGATTCTAAAATATATTAATTCTGAATCCTAAAGATTATAAACTCAACTTCTCTACATGAATGATGATGTTTTATATTACAAAATTATTCCTTATATCTAATGCAGCCTCATAGCCTAAAGCTATCTCCAGAATCTGATTTGATAAATTCAATTAAAGAATATTCTTTATCGAATAATTTATACGGTTATGTTTCAGGAGTGGTTGGTAATCTTAGAACAGTTTGTATTCAATGCCCAGGTAATCAAAAAATAAATAAATTTGAAGGAAATCTAGAGATAGTTTCTTTAAACGGGAATTTTAATAGAGGAGAAGTTCATTTACATTTGAGTTTTGCAGATGAGGGATGTAATGTCTTTGGCGGGCATCTTGAGGAGGGATGTATTGTAAAAAAAGGTACTGATATATTATTACTTTCTTTTGAACAGAAAATTATTAATATCTCAAATCATGATTTAATCACTAATAAATCACGTGTTAAAGCTTATATTTTAAAGGATTGTCCTTGGTCTAAAAGAGCAATTAGGTTGCTTAATTCTTTATCTATCCCTCATGAAGTTACTTTAATAGACAATGATGAGAGCTTTCAAAAAATAATGGCTCAAAGTAGCCATAATACTTTCCCTCAAATATTTTTGGATAATAAATTTTTTGGAGGATATGATGAACTTTCAAAACAAGCAAAATTGGATAACTTAATTTCATTTAAGTAATCTAAATTTATTAACTATCACGATTAGAAAGCTTTTCAGCAACTAATTCGTCCTCTAACTGCTTTATTAACCTTGATACAAGACTTTGAAATTCTGGTTGACAACCTTTAAATGCAGCTTTATGTCTTATTGGCTCATTTCTAGTTCTTAAATCAGTAAGCATTAATTGTAATGCGTCAATTTTGGGATTTATTTTCATAGTTTTAATTTATATATTTACATCTTTTAAATCATTTGCATAGCTTTTTTAAAAGATATCTTTTTATTAGCATTCGAACTTGTAACTTCTATTAATTTATTTATGGATTCTTTGTTTTTTAAAGAATCTATACAACATTGCGCAACTAATCTTCTTGGGATTGATCCATTAATTTGAGTGTCCTCTTTTGAATAATTTATATTTTCTGATTTAATATCTTCATTTTCCTTTAATCCTCCAGGTCTAATAATAGTCCATTCGAAATTTGAATTTCGTAGAAAGTTTTCACCTAATTTCTTCCAAATAAGAATTAAGCCAAATAAATTTAATGGGTGAAATAATTTACCAGTACAAAGGGAACTAACTAGAATAACTCTTTTAATACCAACTCTTTTGCAACTCTCTAATTGCCTGTATACCCCTAATGCATCAACTTTTGCAGGACCAGTTAAATCTAATGATGCTCTCGCTCCAGTCGCAATTATCAAAGCATCAATATCTTTTAAAGCCTTATCAAGTTCTCGTTTTTTGTCTAATGAAACCCTAATCGTTTCTAAATTCTCTAGTCTTGCTGATACTTTTGAATTCTTTCTGATGATTTGCCTTACTTTATAACCTTTCTTAACTGCTTCCTCGGAAATTCTATAACCTGTTTTCCCCGATGCACCAGTAATTGCTAATTTCATGATTAATGAAGTAATTTAAATATTATATAAATTTCTTAAGGCTTTTTACATATAAATTTCTTTTTTCTTTTGGGATAAAGAGTGCGACATAGATAACATTTTGTTCCATCACAGCCTCTTGCTGTGCAGTATTCTCTGCCGTAAAAGATTATTTGCAAATGTAAGGTATTCCAATCATTAATAGGAAATATTTTTTTTAAGTCTTTTTCTGTTTGAACTACGCTATCTCCATTTGATAGACCCCATCTTTGTGCCAACCTGTGTATGTGAGTGTCTACTGGGAATGAGGGTATTTTAAACACTTGAGACATTACAACTGATGCTGTTTTATGACCTACCCCTGGAAGAGATTCAAGCTTCTCAAAAGAATCTGGCACCGTACCATTGTGCTTCTCAATCAATAATTTAGATAAGTTATAGATGTTCTTTGATTTTTGATTTGATAGACCTAAAAATTTTATGTATTCGTAAATGCCATTAATACCTAGCTGCATCATCTTTTCTGGATTATCTGCAACCTTAAATAAGCTTTTTGTTAATTCATTAACTTTCTTATCTGTTGATTGAGCACTTAAAACTACGGCGACTAGAAGTGTATATGCATTTGTATGATCAAGGGGTATCGGAGGCGATGGATATAGCTTTTTGAGTTCCTTGCGTATTATTTCTGCTCTTTCAGGCTTTCTCATTAAATTTAAAAATTAAACGGTGTATAAAATTATACAAGGGATATTTTAGGGGAATATTTTCTGCTAACTTAATATATTTGAATAAGAAGAACTTAGTGAAAAATGAAGCGTTAATAATTGATGATTTGCATCATAAATATGATAAGCGAGAAAGTTCTAATTGGATATTAAATGAAATTAACCTGAAAATTGAAAATGGAGAATTGTTAGGGTTGCTTGGCCCTTCTGGTTGCGGAAAAACTACTCTTTTAAGATTAATCGCGGGGTTCGAATATCCCTCTAGAGGGACGATTTCTCTAAATGATAAGGAAATTTCAAGTAGAAAAAAAATTCTTAGTCCTGAGAAGAGAAATATTGGTATGGTTTTTCAAGACTATGCACTTTTCCCTCACTTAACTGTTTTGGAAAATGTAATTTTTGGTTTGAAAAACAAAAAAGACAGATCTAGAGTTGATTATTTATTAAATGTTGTTGGTCTTGATAGTCTTGTTGGAAGGTACCCACATGAACTTTCTGGAGGTCAAAAACAAAGACTAGCAATTGCGAGAGCTCTTGCTCCTAGTACTAATTTTATTTTATTAGATGAACCTTTTTGTAGTCTTGATATTCATGTCAAACTAAAATTGAGAAGTGAACTCCCTATTATTCTAAAAGGTTGTAATGCAAGCGGATTGATGGTTACTCATGATCCGGAAGAAGCGATGTCAATTTGCGATAAAGTCGCCGTTATGAATGATGGGAAAATACATCAAATTGATACACCAATTAACCTTCTAAATAATCCCAAGACTATATTTGTTAGTAGTTTTATTTTGGGGAATAATATTGTTAATCTCAAAAAAAATGGTAATACATATATTTCTTGTTTAGGTGAAATAAATAGTTCAGGGGTTTTACAAAATGCAAATATTAAAAGTATGTCAATTTCGCCTAAATTTATTTCAATTAAAAGATCAGAATCTGGTAATGCGAATGTAATATCTAAAGAATTTCTTGGAGAATTTCTTATATACAAAGTAACTATTAATGGTAATATATTGCGTGTTAGAACTGATATTAATAATCTTTTAAATAATGGTGATAAATGTTCTCTTTCTATAAATAAAAATTGTTATTATTTTTTATATCCTGGAGCACATAAAGTATATATATAGAATTTATTTATAGGCAATTACACTTTCCTCCCTTCCAATTAGAGCATTTTTTCTTTTTACATTTCTTTTTTTTATATTTATATATTTTATTAGTTAATAGCAGTTCAGAAAAACTGTACTCTAAATTCATTTATAGTATTGCGAGTGATTTTCATTATCATATTATTTTATTTAATTTAAAGGATTTATCAATTACTAATTTATACAAAATGTTGTATTATTTGTTTAGATCTTTATTTGAAAATGAATGAAAATAATTTAAAAACAATGAAATTAATTAATTTTGGTCCATCTGGAAGAGCAATTGCTCAACCGATAGACAATAGTTTATTAGAAAACCTTTTTGAACATCTAACAATGGAAAGATATGCCAATGTTCAATATTTTTCTATGTATCTATGGTTTCAAGAACGTGATTTAAATGGATTTGCCTCTCATTTTCTAAGTGAATCACAAGGTGAAATGGAACATGCTCAGAAATTTGCAGATTACTTAATCGCAAGAGGACAAAGCGTAAAATTAGATGAAATTCCTGCACCCGTTCAGACATGGGATTCTATAGAGGAGCTGATTTCTTATTCTTTTAATATGGAGGCTGATTTAACTTCATCTCTTCAACAACTTTATTCCATATCAGAAAGACTTTCAGATACAAGAACTAACGTTTTTCTAGATCCAATTATAGAGGCTCAAACACAATCAGAGGATGAATTTGCGAACATACTGGGTAAGGTTAAATTTGCTTCTAATCAACCTTCGGCAATCTTATTAATAGATAGTGATTTAAAGAAAAAATAAATTACTTTCAAATTTATTTTCATTCAATGTCCTTTTGGTTATTTCAAAAAGTAAATTCGAAAAGTTGATTTTCCCATTATTTTTATTTAAGAGTTCAGCTATTTTATAAATCTCCTTAACTCTTTTAAAAATATTTTTGTTTTCATTAAATAACCTTCCCTTTAATGCTTTATTTTCTGTGGTTTTGTAGGATTGCTTGATATTTCTGAGTCTATTCGATAAAACATCAACTTCCATTAACAAGTTGTTTGTAATTGATTGTGATTCCTTCATGTTTTTATAGCGGCGATGTTTCAATAAAAGAAGGGGCAACACTGACTGTTTGGGTCCCAATAGGAGCTATCAATAACTCAGATGATCTTAATTTAGAAATTAATCTTGTTGATGTTACTCGTGTAGAACCGATTAATTCCCCAATCCTTTCATGAGTCAACCTAAAGGGTAACTCACACCATTGACCACATCTTCTACCTAGACGATTTACTAGTATTGAAAACAAGGCTTGTAATCGCTGTTCTGCATTTCCTAAGTGTCTAATCCTAAGGAGTTGCAAAGTCCATTCATTTACCGCATCGAAACCAATATTCTGATCAATATTTACATTGCTATGAAAAGACAAATCTGTTAGTGCTTCAACACAGACACCTTCGCTACATAAAAGGTCGGTCCTTAGTTGATCACCTGATTGTAAAAAAGCAAGTGTCATTCCTTCAGTTTCCTCGCAAGGGCAATAAACCCTAGCAATTCCATCTTCAACTTCTAAGCATGTACCTTTTGGTCTTGATGAGGGATCTATTAAAACAGATTGCCCAGTTACTAAACGTATTAATTTTGAAGAGGATTCTACATAACTATAGTAATTCATTAATTAAAATATGATAATGAGAATTATTATCAATTATGCACTATAAAATTGCTTATTGCAATAGATTCTCATTATCATAATATTTTTTTAAATTTTTCTTTACATAGTATTTAGCAATATAATTTAAATAGAATTGCTAAAAAAATTTTTTTAGATGAGTGTTAATAGAGTATGTTTTAATTGTGGAAGTTCTTCATTCGTCTCAGATCGATCTTTAGGAGGTAAGATTGTATGTTCTAAATGTGGATCTTCTTCATTTAAAAATAAATCATTTTCATTTTTAAAAACTAAAAAATTAGTATTTCTTGCTATTGTGATAGCCTTTTTTATTATTGTTATTTAGAAAATCTCCTTATATTCCAAAGTCCATTATTTTTAGTTACCTCTACTTGAATTCCATATAACTTATTGAGATTTTCACTATTTATAACCTTATTTTGATGCCCGTCAGCGATTATTTTGCCATCTTTTAGCATTATGACCCTGTCATAAATTTTTGTTATCGTTGTAATATCATGAGTTACGCATAAAATTTTGGTATTTAATTTTGATAGCTCATTTATCTTATCAACTACAAAAAATTTTGACTTATAATCTAAATTTGCAACTGGTTCATCTAGGATTAAGATATCTGGTTTGTTGATTAAAGCCCTAGCAATGAGAGAAATTTGTTTTTCTCCATCTGATAAATAGGAAAAATATTTTTTAGATAAATTACATATATCCATATTTTTCATGATTTTTTCAACCATATAAGAATCTTTTTCAGTTTTATTTTGTATGTAACAATATTTTCCATATAGCCCACTTAAAATTAGATCAAAAACTTGCAGGTTTGGATTTATTCTATTTTTTATATCATTATTTACGGTGCTTATTTTTTTTCTTAGTTCCCATAAATTTATAAGTTCTTTGTTAAATATCTTAAGTTTCGATCCATTATCTATTACTGGGTATATGTTTCTATTAATTAATTCAATTAAGGATGATTTGCCTGAACCATTTGGTCCAATTAATATTACATTCTCCGAAAAAGCTATATTTAAATTTAAATCTTTAATTAGTCTGGAGCCATTTTTATAACAATTTATATTTTTTGCCTCAAACCAAAAGTTATTAACCACTAAATCTTATTGCTCCAAAATATAATCAGTTGAATTGAACTTAATATAAATATAAAAAGATAAAGCCAATTCAACCATGAAGGTCTATTTATTTTCTTCATAGATTATATTAATAACATAAAAAATATCAGGGGAGCTGCAAATCGTAAAAATGTTTTCCTAATAATATCCAAATTATTTATTATTTCTAACTTCTTTATCTCAGGTGGATATTTAAATATAACTTTGTCATATACATCAAGATTTTGGTTTTTTATATTATTTTTCCATGGTTCATCTTTATCTTCAGAGTTTTTGTACCATTTCCAAAAATAATTTATAATTCTATCTTCTCCCAATAATTTTATTTCATCCTTACTTATAAACCCCATATTATGGTTATATGTTTGTGTTTTTAAAATCATATAATCCTCATCAAATATCTTATAAAAAATCTTTCTTTGATTCTCTTTAAATAACATGAGGTTATTAAGTAGTTTATTTTTTAAAAATTTTCTGTAATGTCTCACTATTACTCTTGATTTGTTATTTCCTAGTGGAATATGATCTAAAACTTGTAAATATCTAGCTGCATAAGGATCTCCTTTATAAATTAATATCCTTCCTGGCGGAATATATTTTATCCGAATAAATTCTTTTGTAGGTTCATTCTTATAGTAATAAATACTTTGAATGTACTTGGGAGTAACATTTATTTTCTGATTAAAACTAACAAGAACGTTTTTATTAACATCTTTATCAGGGATTGTATCGCCATGAACCCAAAAAAGATGAAGGATATCTAGGTGATTTTCAATTATCCTTGACCAATCACATTTAAAGTCAACCAATACCTCTTCGGATACAAAATCCTTATCTAAAAAACCATTATCAGATAAATCGTAGTTAGTTATAGGTGAATCTTCACTTATATTACTTATATCAATGTCAGGATATTTAGAAAAATGTACAAAAATATATCCATTTTTTTCTGAAGCTTTGTATTGAGATAAGTGAATTCTTTTTGCGTAGTTATCGTAATTATTATCAACTATGTGACTGCATGTTATTCTATCGAGATTTTGACAACTTCCACCAGATGAGAATTTAGCCCCATGATATGGACAAGTTATTACTCCATCTGATAATGTTCCCTCAAAAAAGGAGGCCCCCCTATGTGGACATATATTTTTAATACATCTAACATCTTCATTCTCATCTCTATAAAGAACTAGAGGCTCATCATAGAGAGAAAAATAATATAGCTTATTTTTTTTTAATTCTTTTGAAGGACAAATTGCATACCAACCAAATAAACCTATTTTTAATTCATTTGGACTTTCTCTAATATCTAACGAGTCAATTTTTACTACCGTTCCTTTTTTAAATGGCTTAAGAACGGTATTAAAGTCTTTTGATTTAAAAAAATTAATTTGTCTGTTTTCCATAAATTAATTTCTTTTAAAAATTGACTGTTTATTTTTCGGTACTATAACCCAAGTAAATAATCAATTACTTATAAAAAGAAAATTCTCTATTATTTGTAGCAATAATTATTTAGTTCTTGAAAAATATTGAGTCCCTATCGAATTGGTGTATCTTTATTTCATATATTTTGTATCTTTTGTGATTCTTTCAAACTTTTTATGTAATCGATAGCATCATCAATATTTTTGTGGAAATTGCACTGTCCCAAATAGCAACCTATAAATCTTAAGAATTTTCTCTTGCCACCAGTAATCTCATATCTATGTATTGTTCCGCCATCTATAGGGGCATAAATAAGTTCTGGTAATGCCATATTAATTTTGTATTTATTACTTAATTAAACAATAATTCATGTTTAAATACTTTTCCATAGCTCAATCCATATATTTAATAATTAATTTACTTATTTTTGGATAATTATTTATTGAATATCCAAGTATTATTTGTTATCTATTAATTATTGTGTTGGATTTTTTATTATGCCAAAAGCATTTAGGCGTTTTTTAAAAAAAATACCCAAAAAAATTCAAATTATAAAATACTCATTTAGAGAGTTTTTATCTTCAAAAATATGAAATAGCTGTTTTGGTTAATATATTTTTAATTTTTATATTTTTAATAAAACTTAGTCGGCAGAGTTGAATTCTAAATTATATTAACTTTGCAATTTATGAAATTTTATGATCAAAAGGGTTTTTACGATATTCATTTTAACTTTGCTTTTTCTATTTAGTAGTCCAGTCTACTCATTGGATACTTCTTCTAAAACTCTTGAAAAGTATACTAAAAAGATTTCTAGCAAGTTCACTAGAACTTACTGCAACACTACCAACTTCGGTATTTCTAATGAAGGAGCTTTGGCATTTGCTATTGGAGAAACTAATAAGGAATTTAAAAATAATAAACTCAATAAGTTGATAGATTATTCTCTACTAAAAAATTCAATAGTTAATGATTTAGAAAATAATTGCCAAGTTTATGATTTCGATATTAGTAATTTAGAAAATTTGATGTTTAACTAGAAAATGTATATTGTATGAGTCTTATTTTTTGCCAATCCAATCATTTGGTTTCTCCATCATCCATTCGAAAACTCCCTTCGTATCAAGGTTTTTAGAAGCATAAACAAATAAAATTGGAAATATTAAAATTACTGCGCCAACAATTGCTAACTCTATTTTACCGATCCCCATCTCAGTAACTGTTAAAGCGAAATAATTAATCATAATAATTATTGAATTAAAATTTATTTCTACATAATTTATGAAAAAATTTGTATCCTTTCAATTTTTTATAAAATATCTTAATTATTTATAGCGAAGGATGTTTGTATAAAGTACCTATTTTATTGATGCAGAAAATTTAATAGTTTAAATAAAAGGCTTTTGTTTGATGGTTATGAATCATGAAATCATTATTTTTACACCTATTTTTGCATTATTTATTGGATATCTAGTATTGAGAATATTAATAAAAAGAAAAAGATCAGCTAAAAGTATTTATAAATTAATTGATGATTTAGAAAAAAAATACATATATTAAATCTTTTTTTGTAAGAAAAATGATTAATCAAACTCTATCCCAACTTCTTCTTTTAAATCCCTCTCCAAATCTGGAAGATGAGGTTCAACCCAATGATCTTTGTTATCAATACCAGCTGCATTTACATAATTCATAATGTGTTGATCCACTTGCTTGTAAAGATCATGCAAATTTAAATCCATGCGAATATCATGTGCAATTTCAGAGACCTGTTTTTCTGTTAGACAATGATCTGGATGAAGTAAATCACAACATGGAATTCTTTTCTCTATCAATTCATTTAAATTGATGTTTATTTCGTAATCTTGATGGACAGTCATTGATTTTTTGGTTTTTTTCTATTCTAATTATGTTTGAGTTTTTGTATATCTTTAGTCAAGAAACAAAGTTCTTTAATATCTATGCAGTAATTTTAAATAAATAGATCTTCCAAATCTTTATACAAATCATCATTCTCTATTTGGTTCTCTATAAGTTCATGGTGATCTAGTGAAAGTTCTCTTTTTGAAGTATAGAAAAGATATCCAAGGGCTCCTAAGAGTAATGTTGTTGGTAAAATCATTAGCGTTAAATTGACATATAATGAATATAGTGCAACACTTATTACAGTCAAGTGCTGAACTTTATTTAATTTTAAATGCCTACCAAGAAAAAGAGAGTTGGTTTTATTCCTAGAGAAGATGTTATGAGAATAATTGAAAAGTTGAGCACTGAGAACAATTTAAGTAATTCAAAAATAATAAGTATTTTGGTAGAAGAAGCACTTTCTACAAGAGGTATATTTAATAAAAAAAATGGTAAAATAACTCAATTATATCAATCAAAATACGATAATTCAAAAAATTTAGCTGATACTAATATAGGAAATAATTTTATGCCTATCAAATCAACTTATATAAATGAAGAGAATCAGGAGTCTTTTGACTTGCAAACTTATAAAAAGTTTTTATCATTCCTAAAATTTCAGGAAATGATGGATAAATATAATACTAAATGAAAGTGTTGTAAAGTGCTGAACTGTGCGTTAAATTTAATTTGTATTTATAGGAGATTTGAATATTAGAAATTATTTATCACCATTATGAAAACTTAAATTCAATTTATCCAAAAAATATTTTTTCCTATGAATTCATCTACGCCAGTTCTATCTGTAAATCTACTTCCTCCAGACAAGTTATATTGTAATTTTAGTTATTGGAGTTCTCTTTTCTCTCAGGATATGCAAATTTTATGGGATAGAGCACATGGATTACCTTTAGATAAACTGCCAAAAGGGGTTTCAGATATGATTTTTCCGTATTTGTTGCTTGCACTCTCAGACTATAAGACTTCTCAATTAAATAAAATGAATGGAATAGGATTAGACAACCTATTAAGCCTTTGGTTTGATAAGTACTTATTAAATAAAAAAGGTTACTTCGAGCTAATTAAAAAGTAATTTATGAAATTTGCTTTTTTAATATCAGATTTGATATTCATCAATAATTTATAGCTTATAAAAGATTTTTAGTGATTCTTTTCGAATTAACACATAAATACTCTTGCTATAAATAAATTGGTTGATGATTATTTCTATAATTTTCTTTTTAGCAAATATGTGTATTGTCGTTTTGATAATGCTAAACAGGAGAAATATAAAATTAAGAAAAGCAAGATAAATGAAATTTAATTCAAAGACCTTGAGTCTGATTTTAAATTTATTATTTAAATTTTTTTGTGTATTAATTTATTTTTTAAAAAATTTCTAAAATTAATATTCAAATTTGGTTGACTTTTATTGTTAATGCCATGATAATAGCAAAAATAAATTTTTATATTGTGAATCCGATTTCAGAAACGTTTGATGATTTTGTTGATGATCTACTTTCATCTGATGTTAATTTGTTGAAAGGGGAACTTGATTTTATGGTTATGCAACATTTATTTAATTCTATAGATTTGAAGCTTATAAATAAAAATGAAACTAAAGATGACGAATCATTGGCTGCTTAATTTTTTATGAAATTTTTTTATGAGAAGATTTGGGCCCCAGTTTTTGGTTATATTTTATCTAAATTTGTTTTTTTAATAGAAGGTAAAAAGCAAAACTCTAAAAAAAAATAGATTAATTACTTTTTTCTTCATAAAGTATTTTTAAATACATAATCTAAGTGAATATATTTTGATAACAACAAAAGTAGTGCTTTAAATTTTAGAACATATGCATGGTTAATATATAAAGTAATTGCTTTTTAGCAAATTAAAATGAACAAAAATAATATGTTGAAACCATATACAGTGCATTATCGTGATTTTCAAAATATAAGATTAGAAAATTGTTTTTATGCTTCTGACGCTTACGAGGCTAGAACACTAGCAATGGAATTTAATAAATATATAAATGAACATCCAAACAGTATTGACCTAATAAGATGCGAAAAATGAATAAAAGTTTTGAGTAATCTGGATAATTTATTTAAACACTTAAGAACTTATCTATAACTGCTTGACTCAACTCACTTGTATTTCCGCTTGCAACAATACCTCCGCGTTGCATCGCATAATATCTATTGGCTTGTCTTACAAAATGCAAGTGTTGTTCTACCAATAAAACACCAATTCCTGTATCTCTAATTATCTGATTGATTGCATTTTCTATGTCTAAAACTATATTTGGCTGAATCCCTTCCGTTGGTTCGTCAAGTAATAGTAGTTGGGGTTTGCCTAGCAATGCTCTTGCAATAGCTAGTTGCTGTTGTTGTCCACCACTTAGATCACCTCCTTTCCTTTGTAGAAACTCTTTTAGAATTGGGAATAGATCATAAATTAATGGATCTATTTTCTTGTTCTTAGATAATCCACCTGGCAGCGACTCCATTCCTAACATAAGATTCTCTTCAACTGATAGGTATGGAATAATTTCTCTCCCTTGAGGAACGTAAGCCATTCCTTTTCTCGCCCTCTGATGAGGTGCTTTTCTATTGATATTTTCGCCAATCAAAAAAATATCGCCTTTTTTTTGTCTTAACAAACCAATAAGTGATTTCAATAAAGTTGTTTTGCCTACACCATTTCTTCCAATCAAACAAACCATTTCCCCTGATTTAACATTTAAATCTACATCTCTGAGAATATGACTTTCGCCATAATATGTATTCAATGATTTGATTTCCAGTAAGTTTTTCATAACTAATCCTCAGGCCTTCCTAGATAAACATCAATAACTTTTTGGTCCTTTTGTATAGTTTCCATTGTCCCCTCGCATAATACTGTACCTTGATTTAATACTGAAACATTACTATCAAGTCTTCTTATAAATTCCATATCGTGATCTATTACCACTACAGTATTTTCTCCTGATAATGATTTTAATAAATCAGCTGTAAGATCAGTTTCTTCATCAGTTAAACCAGCAACAGGTTCATCAACTAACATTAAATCTGGCTTCTGTCCTACTAACATGGCTATCTCGAGCCATTGTTTTTGTCCATGAGATAAAGAACCAGCTTTAGAATCAACTTTTTGAGCTAAATTGACAATCTTCATAAGACGTTCAATCTCATTAAGCTGCTCATCCTTAATACTTTTATTTATAAGGTTTAAGGGGCTTTTAGGAGTTGACACTGATATTTCAAGATTTTCTTTAACTGTTAGATTTTCAAAGATTCTTGGACTTTGGAACTTTCTTCCGACTCCAAGTCGAGCAATTTTATGCTCCTTTCTACCTACTAAAGATTTTCCTTTGAAAATTACTTCACCTTTTGTTGGCTTAACCTTCCCAGTTATTACATCAAGAAATGTTGTTTTACCTGCCCCGTTGGGTCCTATTACAGCTCTTAATTCTCCTTTATTTAAATTTAAATTAAGTTTGTTGAGAGCTAAAAAACCCTCGAAACTAACAGTAATATCTATTAAATTTAGAAGATTTGTATTATTCATTATCCCCCTCCTTATTGTTAACTTCTAAGCTTGGATAGGTTTCAATCTTCCTTTTCAAACCAAATCTTTGAAGAAGATTCCTAGGACCATCTCCTTGAATCCATCCTAAAACTCCCTCTGGCAGAGCTGTTACAACTAAGATAAATAATCCTCCTTGGATAAACATCCAGCTAGCTGGTAAAGCTTCACTTACTAGACTTTTCGCATAGTTGATGAAAACTGCTCCTAGTATTGCTCCCAATAAAGTTCCTCTACCTCCAACAGCAACCCATATAACCATTTCTATAGAAAAGGGAACTGTCATAAATTGAGGTGATACTATTCCAGACTGAACAGTATATAAAGCTCCCGAAATTCCAGCGAGTCCTCCAGCAATAGAAAATATTATCGTCTTGAATATAACTGGGTTATATCCTGTAAACCTAACTCTTGGTTCATCATCTCGTATTCCTATAAGAATATTTCCAAATCTTCCTTTAACTACCCACTTTGCAAAAAACCATGCTGCTATTACTAGTATGGCGGTTATCCAAAAGAATATTCTTTGCATGGACTCAGAACCTACCATCTGACCAAATAGTTGTGTTACATCTGTTTTTAATCCATTTGTTCCATTTATAAGTTTTTGTTGTCCATTAAAGAAGTTAAAGAATACAAGAAGAGAAGCTTGAGTAAGTATAGAAAAATAAACCCCTTTGATTCTATTCCTGAAAACAAGAAATCCAATTAAACCAGCAACCAATGCTGGAATTATCCAGATTGCGAAGAAGGTAAAAACAGGCGATCTAAACGGTTCCCAGAAAAAAGGTAATTTTTCTACACCATATAAAGCAAAAAATTCAGGAATATTATTTGGAAATTCAGAGGAGCTGGTTATTTGCAAATACATTGCTGCACAATATCCACCTAGTGCAAAAAATATACCTTGTCCAAGACTTAGTAAACCTGTATATCCCCAGATAAGATCAACCCCTAGTGCAACTATGGATAAAGATAAGTATCTACCAAGAAGGTTTAGTCTAAATACAGGGAGTAGAGTTGGTGCTGCAATAATTAAGGCTATTAATATTATCCAAAATGATAATACTATTTTCTTATCAAATTTAATTTTACTTAAGGACATTAGTTTTCAACCATCCTTCCTTTTTGAGGAAATAAACCTGTAGGTTTAAATTGTAAGAATATAACAATTAGTGCAAATATCATTACTCTTGCCATACTTGTGGTCGCAAAAAAGTTGATTGTGTTTGATAAAGGTGTAGGCATGTCTGGCCATATTGATAAGAGCCTTCCAGCTCCAATCAAATCAGTCATTATTCCTATTCCAAATGAAGCAAGTACTGTTCCTAATAAATTTCCTACTCCTCCCAGCACTACAACCATAAAACAACCAACAATATAGTTTCCGCCAACATTTGGTCCTACAGAACCTAAAAGAGATACTGCAACCCCGGCAACTCCTGCTAAGCCAGATCCAATTCCAAAAGTAATTATATCCACTTTTTCAGTAGATATACCAAGACAATCACTCATTTGTCGGTTCTGAGTAACTGCTCTTATACGCATCCCCCAAGCACTTTGATTAAGAAATAATGTTATAGCTATTACAGAGATTAGAGTAATGACAATTATCATTAATCTTGTTTTAGGAAATGCAGTGCCAATAATTTCTACTTGACCTCTCATCCATGAGGGTGCAGTTACATCAACATTTCTAGCGCTTGCTCTACTAAGTTTGCTGACAGAGGATGAGATTATGCTTCCTGTCAGGACCCCAGTTAAAGCGGCCAATATCCAAGAACTAAATTTAAAATATTTGAAATTTATTGATTCTTTTATTTTTGAAGGGAATGTTGCTGGTAAGAATAAACCAATTATTAGACTTATAACCAGACCGGTCCCATAAGCTAAAGGTACACTTCTGACAAATTGTTGAAGAATTAAGCTTACGCCCCAAGTTGCAAGAAGTGTTTCTAATGGACTTCCATAAAGCTTTCTTATTATGGTTTTTTCCAGGAGAATGCCTACTACCCCACTAACAATAAAAGCAAGGAAAATAGAAACTATTATGTACGAATTGTAGAAAGGTTTTAATAAAGGTAATTTGAAAATTAATTGTGTTACGTATGTTGTGTAAGCCCCAAGCATCATAAGTTCTCCATGGGCAAGATTTATTACACCCATAAGACCAAAAACAATTGCTAGACCCAATGCAGCAACAAGTAGTACAGATCCGATTGCAACACCGTTAAAAAGACTATCGAGAAGTAACTCCAATTTAGAAAAAAAAATATTTGATTATATAAAATAAAAGGAGGTGTTAACCTCCTTATTATTTTGAAGTATAGGTTTTAATTGAAATTAAAGCTTATACTTTTCTCCTTTTGAAGGATCTGTCCAATCGCATGCAAATCCTTTTGAACTTGGATGCTTTTGGTTCCATGCTTGAGGAAGAACAACTCCTGTCTCTTCAAGAATTGTAAATCCACCCTCTGCATTAATCTCTCCAATTCTTACTGTTTGAGATAAGTGGTGATTAGGCATAACTTCAACAGGACCTTGTGGGGCATCAAAAGTTTGTCCAACTAGGGCTTCCCTTACAGCGTTGTCGTCGAATGTTCCAGCATCTTCAACCGCTTGTTTCCATAAGTAAACCATGTTGTAAGCAGATTCTTGTGGATCAGCTACAACACGATCTGATCCCCATCTTTTCTTGAAACTTGCAGCAAATTTCTTAGATGCAGGAGTATCAATTGACATCATGTAGTTCCAAGCACCGTAGTGACCTTCAAGGAACTCGGGACCAATTGTACTAATCTCTTCTTCAGCAATTGAATAGTTCATTACGTAGTAGCCACTAGAAGGAGTGATACCCGCGTCTTGAATCTGTTTGAAGAATGCAACGTTTTGGTCACCATTAAGTGTGTTAATGATTATTCCACCTTCAGGAAGTGCCTTTTTGATTTTTGAGATAATTGGAGCAACTTCAGTGTTCCCTAATGGAAGGTAATCTTCTCCAACAACTTTACCTCCTAACTGTTTTACCTGAGCTTTTGTGATTGTGTTGGAAGTTCTTGGGAAAACATAATCAGAACCTACAAGGAAGAAATCTCCACCAGCTGCGGGAGAACGCTTATACATGAAATCTGTAGCAGGTTCTGACTGTTGGTTTGGTGTGGCTCCTGTATAGAAAATGTTGTTAGAACATTCTTGAGCTTCGTATTGAATTGGGTAGTAAAGGAAAGCATCCTTTGATTCGTAGACTGGTAACATTGCTTTTCTACTTGCAGATGTCCAACCACCAAATACGACAGGCACTCCGTCTTGGTCTATAAGTTTCTTAGATTTTTCAGCAAAAGTAGGCCAATCAGATGCACCGTCTTCAACTATGTATTCTATTTTGTAGCTTTTACCGCCAACTGTTACACCACCAGCAGCATTTATCTCTTCAATAGCCATTTTTTCAGTATCAACAAGGGTTGATTCAGAAATTGCCATTGTTCCAGATAACGAATGCAAAATGCCAACGGTTACTGTGTCGTCGAAACTTCCGGAAGTTCCACCTCCACCGCATGAAGTTGCTGTGACCGCAAGTGAGGCAGTAGCTAATCCTGCCAAAATACGCCTTGAAATTCTCATGAATTAGGATAAATTAGGTAATTGACCCTCATTAGGGGGATAAAGTAAAAGTTATTAACGAGTGAGGATTCGTTTTGTATCAGTCGTAACTTTTTGTTGAATCCAATATATTTAGAAGTGAACTTCTTTCTAGTTTTGATTGTTTGGTATATGTGATTCTAAAAAATGAATTATTTCTTCAACACCTTTGCCGCTACAAAGGTTAGTAAAAAACCAGGGTTTCCCTTTTCTCATAAATTCCGTATCACTTTTCATAATATTTAAATCTGCACCAACCATATCTGCTAAGTCAATTTTGTTTATCAGTAATAAATCTGACCTTGTTATTCCTGGTCCCCCTTTTCTTGGGATTTTGTCTCCTGCTGATACATCAATCACATATATTGATAGATCTACAAGTTCTGGACTAAAACTAGATGCTAAATTGTCACCTCCACTTTCTACAAAAACAAAATCTAAAGGATTATATTTATTTTCTAAATCTAAAACTGCATTTTTATTTAGCGAACAATCCTCTCTTATCGCTGTATGGGGACAACCTCCTGTTTCCACGCCAATAATCCTTCCTTCCTCCAAAACTTTTTTATTTATTAGAAAGGTAGCATCTTCTTTGGTGTAGATATCATTAGTGACAACTGCTATCTCATAATTATGTTTCATGCTTAAACATAGAGTCTCTACTAATGCAGTTTTTCCTGAACCGACAGGGCCAGCAACTCCTACTCTCAATTTGCTGCTCATGTATTAATTTCTAAAAAGTTTTGTATATAGGTCATCATGATTTTGTTGTGCCATAGCTAAACCTACATTGCCAAAATAGATGTCATCAATTTCTTTGTCCATAATTTCTTTAGAAACTTTTGAAATTATTACTAATAAATCTCTCTGAATTAGTTGTGCTTTTGTTGAACCAATAGGAATAATCCTTAATGCTGCACTAAGTTGGTTTGCACTCCACGAATAGAAAAAATTCTCAACCATTTCCAACTTCGTAATTTCAAAACAATAACAAGCCCAACTCCACGCTAAAGGCCATGAGTTTTTTTTATTTTTTTTATGTGGATATTCAAATCCAAATTCTTTGTTTAAATCAAAGAGAGATTTTGCCATCTGAATTTGTTGTTCTCTCATCTTTATAGAGTCTTTTGATGAGAGGATCCATTTATCCAAACTCTTTAGCTTATGCAAATTACTTTTTAAATTTTTTCCTTGGTTTAACTCATTGAAAATATCAAAAAAATCTAATAATAATTTTGCATCTAGTCTAATCTGACCATTTTTTAGTTCACTTATGATTAATTCTTTTACCGAATTTGAGTCTTTCAAATCTTTATTATTTAAGTAGCTCTCCAATCCCTCGGAATAGCAAAATCCTCCAACTGGTAAGTTAGGGCTTATTAATAAATACTTTAATAAGTGACTTTTACTCATGACTGTGGGCACCTCTTTCTGGAAAAAATTTTTTTTGGGTATTCACGATATCAACATTAAAATTTTTTAGCATATTCTCAATTACGTAATCATCTTTTGTTAAAATAGTGTCTTCTTTAATTTCAACTTCTACGTGCCTATTCCCTAGATGATATGCAATTCTAATAAGTTCAATTTTAGAATTTGAACTTATTTCAATTAAGTTTTCTTTTTTGGCAATTATTTCTACATAAAAATTGGACTCATTAGTTAAAAGAATATCTCCATCATTTAATTTGCCTTTTCTAGGTAATAGTAAAATTATTTCTTGATCACAATCAGTTAATCTTTTACCTCGCAGGATTCTTCTTTCATCTGAACTTAAAGTTAGTTTTAAAAAAGAACCTAATTGTGGTTTTTCCTTAATCCAATCAGTTACAACAATTTGTTTATTCATTATCATAATCAAAATTTTTAGCTACTTTAATTTAGTAATTAAAGAAAACAATTTATGATTAAAACTTCATGGGAAGGTAATTGTTTCTTAAATTTTTTCAATAATAAAGCAAGTTTAGGAAATGTTGATAAAACAATCTTTAAATCTAAAACAACTTCTCCCTATAAATTATTAAAGTCTACTTATGATAAGGAGGGCAGGTGCATCTTACCTGTTCTTCATACAGCAGGGGGATTGGTTGGAGGAGATTTACTTGAGTTTGAAGTAAATCTTGAAAAAAATTCTAAGGTTTTGTTGACAACCTCTTCAGCTCAGAAAGTATATGGATCTATTGGAAGGTCTAAAATTAATCCAAAAGGAAGTTATTCAAAGCAAAGAAATCTCATAAACATTCTTGATAATTCTCATTTGGAATTTTTGCCCCAAGAAACTATTATCTTCGCAAATGGTTTGTACGATCAAAAGTTTAAAGTATCTATTTCTGAAACTTCAAGTTTTTTATTTACGGATTTAATAAGACTTGGAAGATCTTCTTCTGGAGAATCTATAGAAAGTGGAGTTTTTAGGTCCAAATTAGAAATAATGAGAAATAATGATTTATATGATGATTGGGAATATGTTGATAAAATTGAATTATCTAAAGAAAGTTACGAGGCAAAGTCAGGGATGGATTACATGCCTGTTTTTGGATCCTTAATATGGATTTGTGAAAAAGATTTTCCCAAATCAAAAATAGATAATTTAGTGGAAAATATAAAAAAGATTTTCAGTGAATGTGATGATCATTTATCAATTGGAATTCTTGAGAATGGAATCTCTGTAAGATTCTTAGGAAGTTCTTCTCAAGATGCTAGGAAATGCTTTTTTAGTATTTGGAAACAAATTAGGTCTATTTGTAGGTTTTGTGAGCCAAAATATCAAGGTGTATGGCCTTTACAAGATTCTATGAATTATTAATTATGTTCATAAAGAACCTTTTTTAAGAATTTATAGATTAATTTTTTATTATGCATCTTTCACCTCAAGAAAAGGATAAATTATTGATTTTTTCTGCTGCGCTCTTAGCTGAAAGAAGGCTTAGTCGAGGTCTTAAGCTTAATTATCCTGAAACTATTGCTTTTTTGAGTTTTCAGGTTTTAGAAGGAGCTCGAGATGGAAAAAATGTTAGTCAATTAATGTCAGAGGGAACTTCCTGGCTTTCAAAATCACAAGTTATGGAGGGCATTCCTGAAATGGTTGACGAAGTCCAAATAGAAGCAGTTTTCCCTGATGGAACAAAGTTAGTTACTATTCACAATCCGATTAACTAGTTATGAGTAATTTAATTCCTGGCGAAATAATTCCTGAACAAGGTGAAATCGAATTAAATCTTGGTAAGGAAGTTAAAACAGTAAAGGTTTCTAATTCCGGAGATAGACCTGTGCAAATTGGATCTCATTATCATTTTTTTGAAGCTAATAAGGCTTTAATTTTTGACCGAGAAATAACACTTGGTATGCGTCTCGATATTCCTGCAGGAACGGCAATTAGATTTGAACCTGGAGATACAACTGATGTCAAATTAGTACCATATACAGGTTTAAGAATTGCAAGTGGTTTTAATTCATTAGTTAACGGTTCTTTGGATACTTAAAATTATGTCTTATAAAATTGACAGAAATACTTATGTGCAAACTTACGGACCAACTACCGGAGATAGAGTAAGGCTTGCTGATACAGAACTTTTTATAGAAGTAGAAAATGATTTAACTACATACGGAGATGAAGTTAAATTCGGTGGAGGTAAAGTTATTCGTGATGGGATGGGACAGTCTCAGCTAACAAGAGCTGATGGAGCTGTAGATACCGTAATAACTAATGCTTTGATCGTAGATTGGTGGGGAATAATTAAGGCTGATGTGGGTATAAAAGATGGATTGATTTTTGAAATTGGTAAGGCTGGTAATCCTGATATCCAGGATAATGTTGATATTGTTATTGGTGCATCAACAGAAGTAATTGCTGGAGAAGGCCATATCCTTACTGCAGGTTCAATAGATACCCATATTCACTTTATCTGTCCCCAACAAATTGAGACAGCACTAGCCTCCGGAATTACAACCATGTTGGGAGGAGGAACTGGACCTGCAACTGGCACAAATGCCACTACTTGTACTCCGGGTTCTTTTCATATTTCAAGAATGCTTCAATCTGCAGAAGCATTTCCCATGAATTTGGGTTTTTTTGGAAAAGGAAATTCAACAAATGAGAGCAATCTTATTGATCAGGTTGAAGCTGGTGCATGTGGATTGAAGCTTCATGAGGATTGGGGAACCACTCCCTCTACAATAAATTCTTGTCTTAATGTTGCAGATAAGTTTGACGTACAAGTATGTATTCATACTGATACTTTGAATGAGGCAGGCTTTGTTGAAGACACCATCAAAGCTATTGCAGGAAGAACTATTCATACTTTTCATACCGAAGGAGCAGGTGGGGGTCATGCGCCAGACATCATAAAAATTTGTGGAGAAAAAAATGTTCTTCCTAGTAGTACTAATCCCACAAGACCCTATACGAGGAACACATTAGAAGAACATCTTGACATGTTAATGGTTTGTCATCATTTAGATTCTAAAATTCCAGAAGATATTGCATTTGCTGAATCAAGGATCAGAAGAGAGACTATTGCTGCTGAGGATATCTTGCATGATATAGGTGCATTTTCAATTATTGCTAGTGATTCTCAAGCTATGGGAAGAGTTGGTGAAGTAATTACAAGAACTTTTCAAACCGCTCATAAAATGAAAGTCCAAAGGGGGCCGCTATCGCAGGATTCTGATAGAAACGATAATTACAGAGTAAAGAGATATATTTCTAAAGTCACAATTAATCCTGCAATTGCTCATGGTATTGATAATCATGTTGGGTCTATAGAAAAGGGTAAAATTGCAGATTTGGTATTGTGGAAGCCTTCCTTTTTTGCGGTAAAGCCCGAATTAGTTGTTAAAGGAGGATCTATAGTTTGGTCCCAAATGGGTGATGCAAATGCTTCAATTCCTACTCCAGGTCCTGTACATGGTCGACCTATGTTTGCAAGTTTCGGCAGATCTCTAATTAAGAGTTCTTTTACCTTTTTAAGTAAAAATTCAATTGAGCAAAATATTCCAAGTAAATTAGGCTTACAAAAGAAATGTATTGCCATAGAAAATACTAGAAATATCAATAAATCAAACTTAAAACTTAATAGTAAACTACCAAATATTTCAGTTGATCCTCAAACTTATGAAGTTTTTTCTGATGGAGAACTTCTTACTTGTGAACCTCTTGATGAAGTCCCAATGGCTCAAAGGTATTTTTTACTTTAGAAGTTTTTAATTAATTCTTTTTCAGTTGTCTTTATATCTTGTGACCCAGCAATTGCTAAATCTTCTTGCAGTTTGTTCTCACAAGATAGAACTCTTGACCAACTTGGTAATTGCTGGGTCGTAGGGCAAGCTAGGTATTCTTCAGTAGCTGGTCTTAATAGTTTAGCAAATTTTTGTACTGATAACTCTTCTTCATGCCTATCGTATGGTAGTTGATTAACAGCAGAATCTAATCCAAATTGTTTTACTCTATCTTCGCCAACTCTTTTATAAAGAACTTCCAGGGTTGCTAGTTGAGTACTTGTTAAAGTCTCTGCTTGATGCTCCATGAGACCTCTCAAAACACTTGAAAGTATTTCTGTACACATTTTTTGCAATCCTTCTTTAGATGAATCACCAATATTCTTATGTTTATGATCAAACAACCCTAGGTCAACTTGGGCTATTTTAGAGGTTCTTACGTTTCTATAGACCTCTGATAATAAACCTATCTCTAAACCCCAGTCACAAGGAATTCGTAAATTCATAGCAAGGTCTTTAGTGAAAGCAAACTCGCCTGCTAATGGATATCTAAATGATTGAAGATATTGTAAAAAGGGACCCTTCCCTACTAATTGCTCAAGACTTGCCAATAAAGGACCTACAAATAATCTTGTTGCTCTACCTTGCAATTGTTTGGTCTCTAAGGATAACCTGCTGTAAAAAGCCTTTACATATGATATTCCATACGATTCATCCAGAAGTGGAAGTATCATTCTTGAAGGATACAAAGGACTAAACGTTCTTATATCAGCATCAAAAAGAGCAACAACTTCTGATTTTCTCGTTGCAACTCCTATGCCTTGCCAGACGGCCCATCCTTTACCTGGAGTTCCTAAAAGTTCTAAGCCATTTTTTTCTTGGCTCTTTAATAGTTCTATTACAGAGGGAGAATTAGTCCATTGAACGTGAACTGGAAATGGCATTGAGTCAAAAAATGATTTTGCCGCTTTAACTTGATCAACAGTTTTTGCGGAGAGAGCAATAACTAATTCATTTAAGCCAGTAAGGTCTTTTAAAACTTTTCTTATGTCTTTTAATGCTGGACGCTCAAACTCTTCATATAAGCAAGGTATTAAAATGCTAGTTGATCTTTTTTTTAGACTTTTGTTCAATTCATTAAGTAAATTTCTTGTAACTCCATATTCATGTATTGTTGTGATTAACCCTTGTTGAAAGTCCATTTTCTAATTGATGTGCAGAATAGTATTAATACTTCGTTGATTTTTTCAAAGTGAAGCAAATTGATTCAGAGAAAAAATTAGATAGATTAAAGATTGATAAATTGTTAAAAACAATTTATTCAAATAATACTACAGAAGAAATTAATTTTATTTCAAATCAATTATTACAGATTTTAGATGATTTCTCAGAGAAATCTTCTTATGAAGAAATAAGAGATGATGAAAGGTGGAATGAATCTCATTCGGTTTTGATAACTTATGCAGATAGCATTTATAAAAAAGGCGAGGCAACGTTATTAACTCTTAGTGAGTTGTTAAGTAAACATTTTGGTAGTCTTTCTAAAGTTGTTCATATTCTTCCTTTTTTAAAATCTTCAAGTGATGGAGGTTTTGCAGTCTCAAGTTATGATTCCTTAGAAGAAAAATTTGGTGGTTGGGATGATCTAAAAAGTATTTCTAAAAATCATGATTTAATGGCTGATTTAGTACTAAACCATGTCTCATCATCTCACCCATGGGTTCAACAATTTATTAAATCTCAAGAACCGGGTATATCAAATGTTTTTTCGCCGAAACAGAATCTTGACTGGTCAAATGTAGTTAGACCAAGAAGTTCCTCTTTGTTTTCTCAAATAAATACTGAAGATGGCCCTAAACAAGTTTGGACAACCTTTGGCCCAGATCAAATTGATTTGAATTGGCATAATCCAAAAATGACTCTTGAGTTTTTAAATTTAATTATTACTTATTTATCTAATGGAATTAAATGGTTCAGGCTTGATGCTGTAGGTTTTATTTGGAAGGAGTCAGGGACAACGTGCTTGCATTTACCAAAAGCACATTCAATTGTGAAACTCTTAAGAGTTCTTTTAAATAATCTTCTTGATGAGGGGGTTTTAATAACTGAAACTAATGTTCCTCAGAAGGAAAATTTATCTTATCTGATTCCTGATGATGAAGCCCATATGGCTTATAATTTTCCTTTGCCTCCTCTGCTCCTAGAAGCAATTATTACTTCAAGAGCTGATATTTTAAACTCATGGATTTTTGATTGGCCAGAATTACCTGATGATACTACTCTTTTTAATTTCACAGCATCGCACGATGGTGTCGGGCTTAGAGCTCTTGAGGGGTTAATGAATGAACAGAGAATAAAAGATTTATTAATTAATTGTGAGAAAAGAGGCGGATTAGTAAGCCATAGACGTTTATCAAATGGTGATGATAAACCTTACGAATTGAATATTAGTTGGTGGAGTGCAATGGAAGACTCCAGTAGAGATGCTAAAAGATTTCAATATGAGAGATTTATTTTGAGTCAATTATTAGTAATGGCTCTGAAAGGGGTTCCAGCCTTTTATTTACCAGCATTACTAGCTTCAGAAAATGATATCAAAAGTTTTTCTATGACTGGTCAAAGAAGAGACCTAAATAGAGAAAAGTTTAAATCAGAAAATCTTTTAGCCGTTTTAAATAATCCTGAATCTAATGCTAATAAAAACTTGGAATATCTTCGTAATGCTATGGATGTCAGATCAGAATTAAAGCAATTTCATCCTTGTTCAGAAATGAAATGTTTGTCTAAAGGAAGAAGTGATATTGTTGTTATCAAAAGAGGTAAAGGACCTGAGTCTGTTTTTGCAATACATAATATTACTGAAAATAAAATTAATTATCAATTGAATGATAATGATCTGCCTAAAATAATTGATAATGATTTCAATACTCATGATTTTTTGACATCCAAAAAATACAATTGTAAAAATATTAGTCTTGATCCTTTTCAAGTGATTTGGCTTAGTGCTTTATAAAAATGACAGAAAATTCTTCTATTTGGGTAGTTACTGATGTAGATGGTACTTTAATGGATCACTCCTATGATTTATCACCTGCTAGAGAAACTATAAAAAAACTACAAAAATTATCTATACCAGTAATTCTTTGTACAAGTAAGACAGCATCAGAGGTGAGAGTTATTAGGAATGAATTGAATTTAACTGATCCGTATATTGTTGAAAATGGTGCGGCAATTTATGGTGAATCTCTCAAAAGATTTAATGGAGAAATTATTCTTGGAACCAAATACGAAATTCTTGAAGAAATCTTAAATTCTATTTCTAAAGAAATCAATTACAAACTTATCCCTCTTAATAATCTTACCGATCAAGAATGTACCCATCTCACAGGTTTAGAAGGCAATTCATTGAACTTAATGAGAGATAGACATTGGAGCATGCCTTTTTTAAATCCCCCAAATTATTTAGAAGAGAAAATTAATATCTGTTGTAAAAAGTTCAATGTTGGTATTTTTAAGGGAAATAGAATGAGTCATTTATTATCTACAAAATCGAATAAAGGTAAAGCAATAAATGCACTTAAAGAATATTCAAATATTCAAAATATCGAAATTATAGGTTTGGGCGATTCTCCAAATGATTTACCTCTGCTTTTAAACTCAGATATTAGAATTGTCATCCCTGGAATAGATGGACCTAACTTAAATTTATTAGATAAATTAAAAGATTTTGAATTTACTTTAGCTTCTGAACCAAATGGATATGGTTGGAAAAATGAAATTAATAAATTAATAAATATGCGTGAACTAAGTTAAAAGGATGAATGATTTAGATATTAATTTCTCACTTGTTAAATTTGAAAAGTTAATTATTGATATTGGCTGGGAATCTTTAGAAGATTGGTTCAATTTTTGGTATAAGCATAAAAATATACTTTCAATTGATCAATATTGGAATAATAATGTTAAGGATGATTGGATTTGGGGTTTAGCTTTACCTCTAATTTCTCAGGCATATAAATTTCAAAATAATTTTTCAACTAGAAAGATAATCGGTATCTCAGCTCTTCCTGGAACAGGTAAAACTACTTTAGGTAAATGGCTCGAAGCAATATCATTAAAACTTAATTTCAAAATTGCTGTTATTTCAATTGATGATTTTTACCTCCCATCAGATGAAATGAAACTAGCAATTAAGAATAACCCTTGGAATGTTTCAAGAGGTTTCCCTGGTAGTCACTCAGTAAAATTAATGCACGAGAAATTATCAAATTGGAAAATTAGTGGAGAACTAAATGTACCTGTTTTCGATAAATCTTTAAGAAATGGTTTAGGAGATAGATCTCATTGGAGATCGGATAAACCTGATTTGTTAATTATTGAAGGATGGTTTTTGGGAGTTGAACCTTGTTCTATTAGCATAAATGATCAATACATTAGTCATTCAGAATTAAGTATTCAGGAATCTTCTTATAGGATAAAAATACAAAATAACTTAAACACATATTTGGATGTCTGGAGTTTAATAGACAATATATGGCACTTGAAGCCTTTAAAATTTGAATATATGAATATTTGGAAGTCAAATCAAGAAAAAGAAATGTTTTTACAGAAAGGAAATGCTCTTCAAGATGAAAAATTATCTAATTTCTTAAGAATGCTCAATGTTTCTATTCCCCAAAAATGTTTTGATGACATTAATTCTTATGCTTTGTTATTAATTGATCAAGAAAGAAATTTAGTTGAGTCTGGATTAAGTATATAAAATTTATATATTTCTTTTCTTTAAGTAATTTTTTATACATTTTTACCAGCTTAAAATAGTGTTTAATAATATTGTTTTGCTCATTACGAATGGTTGAATTTTCTTACAAAAACGAAGGAAGTAGAATGGTCGTTTTGAGATGTGTCGGTCCTTCAAATTTTTTTTTGGAGAGAGTGTTATTTCCAACTGATATCCTTACTTTTATGGCCCCTAATGATTCAAGAGTCGAAATTTGGGGAAATGAATTATATGGTCCTAAACTTGAAGAGAGAATAAGAGTTTCATCTGATAACGAAGATTCTACTTTGGTCGCTTAGAATAAGAAATAGCCAATTGTCTTCGAGTCAAAATTTTTAACAAATAGCTTGATTTTACTGATATTATCAATCTAGTTTAAGTTTAATTAGATGATTTATTTTTCTTCTTTTGCAATAGGAGGTTTTGTTCCTTCTGCCGCTATTGCAGGCGTTTTACTTTTAGTGGGCTTAGGGGCTTTCTTTTATCTCGGAATCAAAGGTCCTACAGATTATTAATCCTATGATTAATTAACAATTGTTTAATTATCTCACTTTAGAACTTTATTAATTACAGTTTATAGATATGGATTTAACCACTATTTTATTTATATTAAGCTTACCTTTCGTTTTATTAACTATTTATTTTGGAACAAAGAATGATTTTTACGAAAGTGAAAATTATACTGGAGATGGATGTGCACACGACGTTAAAAGATAACTTTAATTTTGATCACCGCTAAATATACAAGTCCATTTGCTATCAAACTGCCAAACTGGCTTATATATTTCATTCGTAATTTTTGCACCGGCCTCTTTACATGTTTCCAAATCTTTCATTGGAATAGAATGTAAGGAAGGGCTAGTTATCCCACTTACCTCTGGTCTTCCTCCTGGACCTTGTCTATAAGTTCCTATTATTAACCAATATTTTGCCTTTAAAGATTCAGAAAAAGATAATTGAATAAAAAGCAATAATATTATTAAAAACGATTTTTCTTTCATTAATCCATATTACCTTTTACTTATGAAATGTAAATTGTTTTTTATAAATTGCTATTAATAAAGCAAGGAATTTAAGAGTTTTTGGAATATTTAAAATTTATTTTATATGGTTTAATTCAAGGTTTAACAGAATTTATTCCTGTAAGTAGCACTGCTCATTTAAAGGTCATTTCTCTTTTATTTGGAGTTAAAGACCCTGGCCCCTCTTTATCAGCAATTATTCAACTTGGAAGTGTTTTTGCTTTGGTTTGGTACTTTAGGAATGAAATTTTTAAATTAAGAATTTATTCTTCAAAAAGCTTATTCGATTATTTATTTCATGAAAGGTTAATGCGGTCAATTTTCATTGGCACTATTCCAATTATTCTGCTTGGTGGGGCCATAAAATTATTTATACCCTATTTTTTTGATAATTTTCTTCGTTCAAATTTATCAATATCATTAGTTTCTTTTCTTATGGCTATTTTTATGTACATAGCTGATATTTCGAAAAAAGGCTCTAAAAACATAAAAAACCATAACTATACAGATAGTTTTTTGATAGGTCTTTCTCAAGCCTTTTCCATTTTACCTGGTGTTTCAAGATCTGGTATTACTATTTCTACCTGTCTATTATCAGGTTGGAAAAGAAGTGACGCTGCAAAATTCTCATTTCTTTTAGGCATACCTGCTATTACTTTTGCTGCTATAGTTGAATTCATTTCTTCTTTTAGTGAATTTTCTTTATTAAATTTCCCTCCTCTTATTGTTGGTTTAAGTACGGCATTTATAACTTCATTACTAGCTATCAATTTTTTATTAAGGTATATCTCCTCAAATGGTTTGAAATTATTTATAGTCTATCGGGTTGTATTTGGGTTTATAGTTCTTCTAAATCTATAGCCTACTGTAAAAAATAAATTGTAATTATGTTAGGGTTTATTAAAACTATACCTAATGAATATTTTTATATCTTTACAGTTAGGTGAAATTGAAGTTTCAAACCTCACCATATTAGTTTTAGCCTTTTTTTCATCTTTTACTTTTATAGCTGTTGGCATTAGCTCTTATAAATTATATAAATCCCTTATAAATGAAGATGATAAATAATCGGAACGGCGGGATTTGAACCCACGACCCCCACTACCCCAAAGTGGTGCGCTACCAAACTGCGCTACGCCCCGTATTATTACTATAATAAAGTGGCTTATTTAAATGTTATTTTTTATAGGATTATTATCAGATCTCAATACACACTTGTCAATTTCCCAATTAAAGTTATCCCATACATTTTCTTTTAACTTGTAATTATTTCCGGTAAAATTTCCTAATTTTACTTTTGTAGGAGAGGCTGAACAATATTGCCTGCTGCCTAATGATGCTAGATATTGTTGATGGTAATCCTCTGCATAATAATAGGTATCAATCATTTTTATTTCTGTTTCAATTAAACCAAAATTTTTCTTGTTAAGTTCTTTTTGATATTGTTCTTTGCTTGCTAATATGATTTGTTTGTTTTTTTCATTTTTATAATAAATTGCTGTTCTATATTGAGTTCCCATATCATTGCCTTGTCTATTCTTTTGTGTAGGGTCATGACATTCCCAAAACATTTTTAATAAATCACTTATATCTATTTCTCTTTTATCCCAAATAACCCTAACAACTTCTGAATGACCAGTTAAGCCTGAACATACTTCATGATAAGTTGGATTTCTTTTTTCACCGCCTGCATATCCTACGGAAGTAGTAACAACTCCTGGAAGTTTCCAAAAACATTTCTCAGCACCCCAGAAACAACCGCACCCAAATATTATTTCATCTTCTTGAGGACTAGGATCTCTTTTGATATCAGTTTTTAATACTCTATGAACTGAGTTAAGATCATTATTTAAAGTTGGCTCTTCATTATTCATGATGCTCTTTAGGAATTCAAACATAAGTTAAATTTTTTATAATAATCTAAAAATTAATTTTTAGCTTCTAACTATGTTAGTGGCTAGTTCTCTTTCCCAAAGTTGTTTATATAATCCATTCTCTTTTACCAAATCTTTATGATTACCTTCTTGTACTATTTCTCCTTTGTCCATTACTAAGACCCTGTCACAAGTAGCAGCCACAGAAAGCTGGTGACTTACCATTATGATCGTTTTATTACATCTTTCTCTCATTTCATCTATAATTATTGCTGCTGTTTTATTGTCGACACTTGCTAAAGCATCATCAAGAACAACTATGGGAGAATTTACAAGCAATGCTCTTCCTAATGCTGTTCTTTGCCTCTGTCCACCACTTAACGTAATACCTCTTTCACCAACAATTGTTTTAAACTTTTGAGGGAAATTATTGATATCTTCTATTAGACCAGCCTTCTTTGCACTTTCTTTTACTAATTCCTTTGAAGCTTTTGGTTCTCCAAAACGAATGTTTTCTGAAATAGTTGAAGTAAATAAGAATGCTTCTTGTGGAACAATTGAGATATTTTTTCTAAGATCACTTAATTTAATATTTTTAATATCAATATTATCTAAAAACAAGCTGTCGTCAGGAATTTCAATAGTTCTTCCAAGTGACTTTGCTAATGTTGTTTTGCCACAACCTACAGGCCCAACTATTGCTATAAGTTCTCCAGGATAAATTTTAAAATTTAAGCAATTTAATGAATTAAAATTTGCTCCTGGATATTTAATCGTTAAATCTTTAGCTTCTAACAATCCTTTTACTTTTTTCTTTAAAAATTTGGTTTTTGCTCTATCTACAATATTTGGATTGTTCTGAAAGATTTCTTCTATGCGATCCAAACTTACTTGACCTAGTTGAAAAGTATTCAATGTAAAACCTAATAAGGCTGTTGGGAATACAAGCCTTTCTACGTAAAGAATTAAAGCGACTAAACCGCCTATGGAAATAAATCCATTCTCTATTTGAAAAGTTCCTAATCCTAATAAAATCAATAATGATATTGAGGAAATACCTTGTAATAATGGGAATAGTGTACTGGCTGTTCTTGCAAGTTTTATCGCCGAATTTTGATAAGCATCATTATATAAACTGAATTCTCTCTTCTCAGCATTTTCTTGTGCATATATTTTGATAGCACTTATACCAGAGAGATCTTCTTGAATTAGATCACTTAGTTTGGATAATGATTCTTGTTGAGCTTTTCTTTGACTAACCATTCTACTGCCAAATAAGCTTACTATTCCAAGAATTAATGGGAAAATCATTAACGCGGAGATGGTAAGAGTTTTATTAATCGAAAACATCGACGGAATAGTAAATGAATAAGCTAAGACAATGTTGCATAAACTTAAAACCGTAAAACCTAAAAGTCTTCTTATGTTTTCAACATCGCTTGTAGCTCTAGTTATGATGTCTCCGCTTCCCTTTTTTTGTATCCATTCTGGATCTTGAATTAGTAAATGATCAAATAGTCTCTGACGAAGATTCACCTCAACCTTTCTGCCAATGCCAAATACAATTTGTCTCGAATACAATCTTATTAAACCCATAAAAGTAGCTAAAAAAATTAACCACAAAGATTTTGAAATCACAAAATCTGAAGAAAACCCATTTTGTAATTGATCAATTATATTTCTTACTTCTAAAGGAATTACAACGCTTAATATATTAACTACAAGTAAAGCTGAAGCTCCAAATAAAAATTCCTTTTTGTAAGGTTTTAGATATTTTAATACAACTTTTAACTTTAGATTTTTCATTTAATTTTACCAATATGATTAAGATAATGTTTCATTTTTAAATATGTGAGCTAATTTTATAAATGATTCAGTATTTACCTATGAGTAACGAACAAACTCATCCTCTACATTCAACAGACAAGAATATTATAGATTCTCTTATTACTAAAGAAAAACCAGAAGATCTCGATTATATAAATATAGCTAGATTAATAAATCGCTATTCAAATTTCCCTGGTGAAACTGAAATTAAAAATGATATTGAAAAAATTTTAAAATTTTGGAAAATTACTAAAAATGAACTTTTTTTAAAAACAAAAAATATTTGGTCAAAAAGTTTCAGGCCTTTTAATACGACTAAAGATTTAGTTGGATCAGGTTTTGATACTTCAAATTAAATTTTCATCAATAAATAAATGTCTTCTAACTTATTGAATTCCGAAATCTTAAATATTTTGTTGGAAAAGAAAAACCTTGATGAGTTTACTTCCAGATTGTTGATGCAAAGATGGCTTAATGATGAAATTTCTGATGTTCAAACAGGTGCTTTTTTGAGTGCTTTAAGAGCTAAGGGTTGCTCAGGAGTTGAATTATCTTCAATGGCTAAGGAACTTTTAAATGTTTGCGATTTACCAGTAGAACGACCAAGTTTATATATGGTAGATACATGTGGTACTGGAGGTGATGGAGCTAATACATTTAATATTTCTACTGCTGTAGCATTTGTAGCAGCATCTTGTGGCGTAAAAATAGCTAAGCACGGAAATAAAAGTGCTAGTGGAAAAGTCGGTTCTGCAGATGTTTTGCTTAATCTTGGTTTGAATTTAAATTGTTCATTAGAAAAAGTAATTTCTGCAGTTAATGAAATTGGAATAACTTTCTTGTTCGCACCTATTTGGCATAAATCACTAATTAAACTTGCCCCTTTAAGGAAGGATCTTGGGATAAGAACTGTATTTAATCAACTGGGACCATTGGTAAATCCTTTAAGACCAAATGCTCAAGTATTAGGTGTAGCATCCGAAGATTTTTTAGAGCCTATGGGAAGTGCATTATTGAAAATGGGTATGAATAGAGCAATAGTGGTTCATGGTTGCGGCGGACTTGATGAAGCCTCACTACAAGGGGAAAATAAATTAGTCTTTGTTGAAAAAGATAATTTAAGATTTTCGAAAATAAATATTTCAGATTTTAATTATGAGAATATTTTAAATGAGAGGCTTGTCGTTTCTAACAATGAATCTAATGAAGAAATCTTAAAGTCTGTTTTAAATGGTTCTGGTCAAAAATCTCATAATTATGTTGTGGCATTAAATGCCGCATTAGTTCTCTGGGTAGCGGGCATAGAGGAGGATTTACATCAAGGATTTAATAGAGCCTTGTATTCAATTAATCAAGGTTTTCCTTGGGAAAAATTTCTGCTTTTAAAGACTTTTTTATCTTCAGATTAATTTATTTAAAATGATGAAAAATCTCTACAAGAAAAATGCAAAACTAGTTTTAAGTAATGGAATCGTTTTCCCTGGTTTTTCTTTTGGAGCTAAAGGTAATGCTCTTGGTGAAATAGTTTTTAATACAGGAATGACTGGATATCAGGAAGTTATTACAGATCCTAGTTACTATGGGCAAATTTTAACATTCACATATCCAGAAATTGGAAATACTGGTATTAATCTCGAGGATTCCGAATCTAGTATTGCAGTTAAAGGAATTATTGTTAGAAATTATTCATCTAATGAAAGTAATTGGAGATCTCATAAGAATTTTAATCAATGGTTGATTGAGAAAAATATAGTAGGCATTTATGGAATAGATACTAGAGCTCTCGTTAAAATCTTAAGATCAAATGGTTCTATGAATGGAGTCCTCACATCTGAAGATAAAAATTTAGAAAGCTGTTTAAAGTTAATAAATGATACACCTAATATGAAAGGTTTGAATTTATCAAAGGTAGTTTCCACAAAGAAACAATATTTTTGGCAAGATCCTACCAAAACTGATTTTGATATTAGAGCAAGGTTTTCAGGAAAGCCTAATAGATTCAAAATTGTAGCGATTGATTTTGGAATTAAAAAATCAATATTAAATAGACTTGTTTCCCATGGTTGTGAAATCTTAGTCTTACCTTCTCAATCTTCTTTGCAAGATGTTCTTTCTAATAAGCCTGATGGCATTTTTTTTTCAAACGGTCCAGGCGACCCATCTTCTGTTAATGAAGGTATAGATTTAGCTAAATCACTTATTGAATATGGTGAAATTCCTATGTTCGGGATTTGCCTTGGCCATCAAATTTTTGGATTAGCGCTAGGAGGTTCAACTTATAAACTCCCTTTTGGACATCGTGGTCTAAATCATCCTTGTGGAAAAGATAATCAAATTGAGATAACTAGTCAGAATCATGGTTTCGCTATTGACCCTAATTCTCTTTCAAAAGAATTAGTAAAAATAACTCACTACAACCTTAACGATAATACTGTTGCAGGCTTGGAAGTAATTAATAAACCAGTATTTAGTGTTCAATATCATCCAGAAGCAGGACCTGGTCCACATGATTCAGATTATTTATTTAAAAAATTTGTTTCTCTAATGTTAGAAAGATGTTGACATCTGGTTTTCTTTTGATTTGATAATTACATTTGGTACATTAATTTTTTGGAGGGAATTGATCATAGAAGATTTCCAGAAGCTAACTGTTTCTTTAAGAGGAAACATCGATGTAAAAACAAATATTATTGTTTTTACTTTTAAAGGCCAACTTGATGCCTTTTCAGAAAAACAATTTAAGACTTTCATTACCAATAATTTTAAAAAAGAGCTCCCATGCATTATTGATCTTACAAAAATTGACTTTTTGGATTCTTCGGGACTTGGGGCCCTTGTTCAGACTGCTAAAGAATTTAAGAAGTTTAAGTTAGGCTTTTCAATTGTTGGTAACTCGAGAGTCGCTCAAACAATTAAACTTGTAAGGTTAGGTGATTTTCTTAATTTAAAGTCGAGTCTTGAAGATGCATTAATTTTTCTAAATAATTGAATTATTGGATACAAAACTTGGTTCCATATGGTTCGCCTGATGAAATAGGTGTTATTCAACTTGCTTGGCTTGGGGATTCTGTTTGGGAACTTCATCAAAGATTAAGACATGTTCATTTCCCTTTGAAATCAAAAGAGCTTCATTTATCCGTAGTAAATGAAGTAAAAGCAAAATCTCAATCAAAATCATTAAGTCAAATTGAACATTTACTAAATACAAATGAAATGAATTTAATTAGACGTGCAAGAAATAAAACAAAAAGAAATCCTAAGTCTTCAGACCCCTTAATCTACTCAAGAGCAACAGGATTTGAAACTTTGGTTGGTTGGTTATTTCTAAAAGATCCTCAAAGACTTTCAACTATTTTTGAATACCTTGAAAAAGAAGATGGATCGAAACTATGAAAAAATCATCTAATAATAATTACTCTGGAAAAAATAGTAAACAATTCAATAAAAAATCTGATTCTAGTTTTTTCTCCAAAAACTCCAATTCTTCAAAAAAAAATAATAGATTTTCATCAAATGCCTCGAGAAATAAATCTGTTAATAATTTAAATGGAAGTGATAGAAGAAAAAGTAACTTTTCATCAATAAAAGCTAAGAATCAAATAACCAAATCTGATGCAGGAATTACTGATAAGTCATCAGAAATTTATCTAGAACGTAAAATCAAAAGAAATTTTGATGATTGGATATGGGGAAAACATTCGGTTTTTGAAACCCTTGTCAGTGATAGTGCAATTAATAGAATTTGGTGTACATCAGAAATATTTTCTTCTGAAAAATTTTATATTTTACTTAAGGACCTTAAATTAAAAGGAGTCCTCATAGAAGAAGTTTCTTGGAATAGACTTTCGCAATTAACTTCTGGTGCATCACATCAAGGTATTGCGTTGCAGTTGGCATCTTCTAAAACCATTTCCCTAGAAAATTTAATTGATTTTTCTAAAAAAAGTTCTGCTAATCCTATTATTCTGGCCTTAGATGGAATAACTGATCCACATAATATTGGAGCAATAATAAGATCTGCTGAAGCATTTGATTGTAAAGGTATTATTATTCCTCAAAGAAGATCAGCTGGGTTAACCGGAACAGTCGCTAAGGTTGCTGCTGGCGCATTAGAACACTTAGCCGTTAGCAGAGTTATTAATTTAAATAGAGCACTAGAAGAGTTAAAGAGAAATGGTTTTCTTGTGATTGGATTATCAGGAGATTGTCAATTATCGATTTCAGAGTTTAATGAAAAAACTCCATTGGTAGTAATAGTAGGTTCTGAAAACAAGGGTATCTCAGTGCTAACCCAAAAAAAATGTGATTTTCTATTAAGGATCCCTCTTAAAGGTAAGACATCAAGTTTAAATGCCTCAGTAGCAGCTGCAATATCACTTTTTTACTTGTCGAATAAATAGAATAGTTTGCTAAGGAAATTTATTTGATGATCTCTGGAATATCGTAGTTTCAATATATTTATATATTTAATGAAAATTTATTGAATTTTTACTACAAAATTGTATAGAATTTAACAAGAATTGATTGTCTTAAAGACCTATAAACTTGATTAGAAACTTTGGAAACAAACTAGGTTTAGCTTGGTGGGCTAAAATTGATACAGATCAACCCACAATTACATACTGGTATGGTCCATTTATTACAAAACGTAGTTTAAAAGAAAATATGACTTCTTTTATTAGGGACCTTACTGAAGAAGGTTCAACAAACATTAAACATACTTTAGTTCGCTGTAAAAAAGAAGAACCATTAACTGTTTAATAAGTTTTAATTAAAAAAAATAAGTTAAGAAATGAATTTTAATTCTTTTAGAAAGGAAATTAATAGTAAAAATGCTTCTGTTAAAGAATTAGTAAATGATATATTTAATAAAATTGATTCCAAAGATCCAAAAATTAATTCTTATATTTGTACTACAAAAGAATATGCGATTAAACAAGCTGTAAAAATAGATAGGTTAATTGAAAATGAAGATAATCTTCCTCCTCTAGCGGGAATTCCAATAGCAATTAAGGATAATATTTGCACTAAAGGTGTTACAACCACTTGTGCAAGTAAAATGCTCAAAAGTTTTATTGCTCCTTACGAATCCACAGCTTCTAGTAAATTATGGTCTTCAGGAGGAGTTTGTATAGGCAAGACAAATTTAGATGAATTTGCAATGGGTAGTTCAACAGAAACATCTGTATTTGGTGTCACTTCAAATCCTTGGGATATCAAAAGAGTTCCAGGAGGAAGTTCTGGGGGTAGTGCAGCTTCAGTAGCCGCTGGTTTTTGTGCTGCTGCTATAGGATCTGATACTGGAGGATCAATAAGACAACCTGCATCTTTTTGCGGAGTTGTAGGACTTAAGCCTACTTACGGGAGAGTAAGTAGATGGGGGCTTATAGCATTTGCCAGCTCTCTTGATCAAATTGGCCCAATAACAAATACTGTCTCAGATGCAGCTGAAATCCTTTATTCGATATCTGGTAAAGATCACTTAGATTCAACATCTTTAGATGTAAATGTGCCAAATTATTTGAGTGATTTAAATAAATCTATAAAAGATTTAAAAATCGGAATCATTAAAGAATGTTTCGATCATCCAGGTCTTAATCAAGAAGTTAAAGAATCTGTATTTTCTGGAGTTGAGAGATTTAGAAATTTAGGAGCCGAAATTTTTGAAGTTGAATGTCCCAGGTTTAACGATGGAATTGCAACATATTATGTAATTGCACCATCTGAAGCTTCTGCAAATTTAGCTAGATACGATGGGGTTAAATATGGTTTCAGATCAGAGGAAGGTTCAAATCTTTTAGATATGACTTCAAAAAGCAGAGCTGAAGGATTTGGAGATGAAGTCCAAAGAAGAATTCTAATAGGGACTTATGCTTTGTCAGCTGGATACAGTGATGCTTATTATAAGAAAGCACAAAAAGTCAGAACTTTGATTAGAAATGATTTTGATAATGCTTTTAAGAAAGTAGATATTTTATTAACTCCGACTTGTCCAACAACTGCTTTTTTGAAGGGGGATTTTGTCAATGATCCACTTTCCATGTATTTGTCAGATCTCTTAACCGTTCCTGCTAACTTGGCTGGTCTTCCTGCCATAAGTATTCCATGTGGTTTTGATAGTAAAGGATTACCTATAGGTCTTCAACTAATAGGTAATGTATTGGAAGAGAATAGAATATTAAATGCCGCTAACATTTTCGAAATTGACGCTCAGGTAATTAAGAATAGACCTTTATTTTAAATTTTATTAATAGTTAATTTGTAATTAAAAAGTGTAGATCTTTTCGAAATTTTCTCTATCTTGTAAATATATTTATATTAATAATGGGTTTCGTTTCTCTTCATAATCACAGTGATTACAGTTTGCTTGATGGAGCAAGTCAAATCTCTAAAATTGTTGATAGAGCTTGTCATCTTGGGATGGAATCGATTGCTCTGACTGATCATGGAGTTATGTATGGAGTTCTTGATTTAGTCAAGAAGTGTAAAGAGAAAGGTCTTAAACCAATTATTGGTAATGAAATGTATGTGGTTAATGGTTCAATTGATGATCCTCAACCAAAAAAAGAAAAAAGATATCATCTGGTAGTGTTAGCAAAAAATCATATAGGTTATAAAAATCTTGTCAAGTTAACGACAATTAGTCACTTAAATGGAATGAGAGGACGAGGTATTTTTGCTAGACCGTGTATTGATAAATTTCTTTTAAATAAATATAAAGATGGACTTATTGTCTCTACAGCTTGTCTTGGTGGAGAGATACCTCAAGCAATCTTAAAAGGAAGATTAGATGTGGCGGAGGATATAGCTCTTTGGTATAAAAAATTATTTGCAGATGATTTTTATCTAGAAATACAAGATCATGGATCTATTGAGGACAGAATTGTTAATGTTGAATTAATAAAAATTGGTAAGAAGCATCAAATAAAAGTTATTGCTACCAACGACGCGCACTATATATCAAATAAAGATGTTGAAGCACACGATGCTTTGCTCTGTGTATTGACCGGAAAACTAATAAGCGATGAAAAAAGATTGAGATATACCGGTACTGAATACATTAAAAGTGAAAATGAAATGCTTGAACTTTTTAAGGATCATATTGATGAAGAATCAATTAAAGAATCAGTAAACAATACAGTAGAGATTTCAAAAAAGATTGAAGTATTTGATTTGTTTGGTAAATATAGAATGCCTAAATTTCCTCTGAATGGAGACACAGATTCATTTTCTTTACTAACAAAATTATCTAATGAAGGTCTTTTAAAAAGACTCAAAAAAAACGATCTAAAAGAAGTTGATGAGAATTATAAAAAAAGACTATCTTCTGAGTTGAAAATCATAAAAGATATGGGATTCCCAGATTATTTTTTGGTAGTTTGGGACTATATCAAATTTGCTAGGGATAACTCTATCCCAGTAGGCCCAGGTAGAGGCTCCGCAGCAGGATCACTAGTAGCCTATGCTCTTAAAATCACAAATATAGATCCTGTAGAGCATGGATTGCTCTTTGAGAGATTTTTAAATCCTGCTAGAAAGTCTATGCCAGATATTGATACCGACTTTTGTATTGATAGGAGAAATGAAGTTATTGATTATGTAACTAATAGATATGGAGAGGATAAAGTTGCTCAAATAATTACTTTCAACAAAATGACTTCTAAGGCGGTTTTGAAAGATGTTGCAAGGGTTTTAGATATTCCTTATGGAGAGGCAGATAAATTGGCAAAATTAATACCGGTTGTAAGAGGGAAACCATTTAAACTTAGTGAAATGATTGATAAAAATTCTCCTAGCTCAGAGTTTAGAGATAAATATCTAAATGATAATAAGGTAAAAAAATGGATCGATTTGGCTCTAAGAATTGAAGGAACCAATAAAACATATGGAGTTCACGCTGCAGGTGTTGTTATTGCCTCAGATCCTCTAGATGAACTTGTGCCTCTTCAAAAAAATAATGAAGGACAAATAATAACCCAATATTCTATGGATGATATTGAGTCACTTGGATTATTGAAAATGGATTTCTTGGGTCTTAAGAATCTTACGATGATTGAAAAGACTGTTTCTCTGATTAATCAATCCACTGGTCAGACAATAAATATTGATAATTTGCCTCAAAATGATGGAAAAACTTTTGAACTTATTGGGAGAGGAGATCTTGAAGGTATATTTCAACTTGAATCTTCTGGTATGAAACAGGTTGTAAAGGACTTTAAACCTAGTTCTCTTGAGGATATTTCATCTATCCTTGCCCTTTATAGGCCTGGACCTCTTGATGCTGGACTAATCCCTAAATTCATAAATCGAAAGAATGGCAATGAAAAGGTTGATTTCCCTCATCCCTTCATTAAGTCTATTCTTACCGAAACCTATGGAATCATGGTTTACCAAGAACAAATTATGAAAATTGCTCAAGATCTAGCCGGTTATTCATTGGGTGATGCTGATTTACTTCGAAGAGCTATGGGGAAGAAGAAAGTATCAGAGATGGTAAAACATAGGAATATTTTTGTAGATGGCTCGATGAAGAAGGGGGTAAATAAAAAATTAGCTAATGACCTTTTTGATCAAATGGTTTTATTCGCAGAATATTGTTTTAATAAAAGTCATTCGACTGCTTATGGTGCAGTAACTTATCAAACTGCATTTTTAAAAGCTCATTTCCCTGTTGCATATATGGCAGCTCTTTTAAGCGTAAATTCCGGCTCTACAGACAAAATGCAAAGATATATTTCTAATTGTTATTCGATGGGTATAGAAGTTATTTCACCAAGCATCAATTTCTCAGGAATTGATTTCACTATTAAGAATAATCAGATTTTATTTGGTCTATCTGCAATTAAAAATCTAGGAGATTCTGCAATAAGGAATATAATTGAAAATCGTAATAACTTTGGAAGTTTTAAATCATTATCAAATCTGTGCGATCGTTTACCTTCTAATGTTCTCAATAAAAGAACTCTTGAATCTCTAATACATTGTGGAGCACTTGATGAGTTTTCAAATAATAATAACAGAGCTCAATTATTGTCAGATCTTGATAACGTCATTGAATGGGCTTCTGCACGAAATAGAGATAGATTGACTGGACAAGGTAATCTATTTGATTCTAAAGAAGAGTTTTCAAACATAGCTTTTTCAGATGCTCAATTAGTTAAGGTTGATGATTATTCACTTATTGAGAAATTAAAGTTAGAAAAACAGCTTTTAGGGTTTTACTTATCTGATCATCCGCTAAAACATTTAACTAAGCCAGCAAAACTTGTATCTCCAATTAGTATTTCCCAGTTAGATGAAACAAAGGATAGAACCAAAGTGTCTTTGGTTGGGATGATCCCTGAATTGAAGCAAATCACCACAAGAAAAGGGGACAGGATGGCCATAGTTCAGCTTGAAGATCTTTCTGGAAATTGTGAAGCAATTGTTTTTCCAAAGACCTATATCAAATTATCAGAATTTCTTTTGACTGACACTAGATTATTGTTGTGGGGAACAATAGATAAAAAAAGTGATAAGACTCAATTAATAATTGATGACTGCAGAGAAATTGATAACCTTAAATTGCTTATTATTAATCTTGAAAGTTCCCAAGCATCGGATGTAAGAGTACAAAATACATTGAGAGATTGTTTAGTTAAATTTAAACCCGACAAAGGTAGATGTGGAATCAAGATTCCAGTTTTAGCTGCAGTAAGAAATAAAAACAGTATTACCTATGTTAAGTTTGGGGAACAATTTTGTATCGGTGATATACAGGGAGCATGCAAATTATTAGAAGATAAATCATTCCATGTTAATTTGAAGTCTTTAGTTTCTTAGATTATCCATTTTCCTCAAAATTTTGAGTTGCTGGTTTAAATGCAGCTTTTGCTCGTTGTATATTCATAGGAATATTTTCAATACCAAAAAAAGACCCAGGCTCCTTATCCCAACTAGCTGATAATATTCCAAAACTTAATCCTGCTAGACCTAATAAGAAAAACAACGCAGAAATTGCAATTGTTGAGGAAGGAGGTATTTCAGCAATATTTCTTGTAACGATTATGTAGCTAACAACAAAAACCGACATACCTAATATTGTCGGTATTCCAGCTGTAAAAAATATTCTTTTTGCCATTCTATCAGCAACATATTTAGGTATCCCACTAGATGATTTCTTTGGGGTGATGACTGTATTAGATGTTTTTTCTAGATTAGCAAACGCTGTTTTCTGTGAATAAATTTTTTTCTTTTTATTTTGTATCTTTTTTTTTGATTGCTTTTTTTTCATAAATTGAAATCAACCTCTGATTCCAATTTTCTTTACTAGATCTTGATATTTTTGTACATTTTTGTTTTTTATGTATGATAGTAATCTTTTCCTTTTACCTATCATTTTTAATAATCCTTGTCTTGAAGCAAAATCATGAATGTTTCCTTGGAGATGGTCACTTAATTTCGAAATTCTTTTAGAGAGCATTGCAACTTGTATCTCTACAGAGCCTGTATCAGTTTCATGAACTTGATGTGTTGCAATAAGCTTCTGTTTTTCAGCTGTATCTAATGACATAAAAAATTTTTCCTTAAATCTATCTTACTATGTTATATGACTAAATTACTACTATCGTTTTCTAAGTAATCCATAGCTAATTTCAATAAATTTTCAAATGAGGTATTTTTTTTATCTCCATTAAGACCATTCGTTTCTTTGACAATAATTGGCAAAATTCTTTTGATATCATTTTTGCTATAGTTCAAAGACTTCAAAGTTAACTGAAGATCTTCAATCATTTTCTTTATTTCTGGATTTTTAACCTCAACTTCATTATTGCTTTTTTCTCTTTCAAGTTGTATTTCATTTTTAAATTTACTTTTTAATTCTAAAATTAATCTATCGCTCATTTTTTGCCCTATACCAGGGACAGAACTAATTATTTTTTTATTATGTGTTTTTATTGCACTGATGAGTTCACTAATGGAAAATTTATTTAATATCCCCATACCAATTTGAGATCCAACACCTCTAATATTTATAATTTCAATAAAGAAATTTTTTTGATCTTTCGATGAAAAGCCAAATAATAAATCTGAATCTTCTTTCTTAATGTGTTTTATCCAAAGAGTTAAATTTTTATTAGAGATTTGATTTGTTTTTAATTTTAGAAAAAATGATTCTAATATTTGAATCTCATATCCTAATCCTTGACAATTTATTAAAACAAAAAATTTTTGATTTGTTTGCCATGCTTCAACTAATTCTCCACTTATCCAACTAATCAATTAACCACCATCCACCTGACATCCAATTAACGCTCCTGCAGTTCCACCAGCAGGTACGGCCCAAAATCTATCCTTACCTCTAGAGGATGAAAGTGCTATGCCAGCGCCTAGAAGTCCTCCAATAAAAGTACCTTCACTACAGTCATTATCATCAATTTTTCCTGCTTGAGTTTGACCTCCACAAGGTATTTCAACATCCACTTCATAAGTTTTTACATAGCCTGGATTGGATTTTGTTCCAGGAATATATTCTTCTCTATATTCAGTTCTTGTACAAGTTACTGACTTTGGAGTTGTAGCATTAACTTGAAGAATAGGAGAAAAACAAAATAATAAAATTAAATAGAAGAATTTCACTTTTTTTTTTAATTCTTCTAACATTCTATGTCCTTTTGATTATTTTGGTAGTAGATATAAAAGTTCCTAATAAAACTAGTGAAGCTCCCAATAAAAAATTTATATTTATAATTTCGTTGAAAAATAAAACCCCCCATATTGATCCGAATAATACTTGTAAATAGTTAATAGTCGACGCTTCAGATGCAGCTAAGTTTTTTAATCCTATAGTCAAGAATGTCTGACCTAATTGAGTAAATAATCCAATGCCAAATATCCAAAATATTTCATTCCAATTTGGAGTAACCCAGTTGATTAATACAATTGGCAATAATGCTATAAAAGAAACAAGGGGAAAATATTCAATTATTACATAAACATCTTCAGTAAATGAAAGTTTCTTAACAGTTACGTAGGCCAATGCAGTACAAATTGATCCAAGAAATGCAATTAAAATAGAAATATTTTCAATTTCAACGTTTATATTTGATAGGTGAACTGGATTTAATATTACTAATATTCCAATCCAGCCAATAATTAAAGCAAAAATCAAATTTCGAGTTATTTTTTCGTTTATAAATATGCCAGCAAATATAGATATAAAAATTGGATATGTGTACTGAATTACAGTAGATATACTAAGTGGCATATTTCTTATGGCATAAAAAATACAAACTAAAGCTAGAGTTCCTAAAACGCCTCTTAGAATTAGTAATTTTCTATTGTTGCCTATAGGATTTATATTTTTC